>CALGOY010000254.1 GCA_937960725.1 uncultured Bacillota bacterium | reverse complement strand
TTCCTTCTGAACTGTATCTGGAAGCCTGAAGAGCTGGAGAAAAAACTACCTGCAAAGGTTAAGAGATATCTGGCTAGGAAAAATATCAACTTCTATACTGTAAACGCAGTTGATATTGCAGCAGAAATCGGACTAGGCAATAGGATTAACATGATAATGCAGGCTGCATTCTTCAAGCTAGCAAATGTTATTCCAATCGACGATGCAGTTAAGTACATGAAAGAAGCTATTAAGACAACTTACGGCCGAAAGGGCGACAAAGTTGTTCAGATGAACTATGAAGCTGTAGATAGGGGACTTGACTCCCTTGTGAAGATAGATGTACCAGCTTCATGGGCAGATGCAGAAGATGAAGCAGTTGAGGAAGTAAAAGAAGTACCTGAATTCATAGAGAAGATTGCAGAGCCAATGAACAGCCAGCAAGGAGACAAACTACCTGTAAGTGCATTCGTTGGCATGGAAGACGGTACATTCCCTCCAGGAACAGCCCAATACGAGAAGAGAGGTATTGCGGTTAACGTTCCAGAGTGGCAGATAGATAACTGTATCCAGTGTAACCAGTGTGCTTTCGTATGTCCTCATGCAGCTATTAGGCCATTCCTCCTGGATGAGGAAGAGCAGAAGAGAGCTCCTGAGACTTTCGAGACTAAGAAAGCTATCGGTAAAGCACTGGCTGGCTTGACATACCGCATACAGGTTAGTCCATTAGACTGCACAGGCTGTGGAAACTGTGTAGACATCTGTCCTGCTAAGGAAAAGGCTCTAGTTATGAAGCCTCTAGAAACTCAGACAGAGAAAGAAGTTCCCAACTGGGAATTTGCAATGACAGTTACTGTTAAAGACAAGCTGATGCCTAAGACTACCGTTAAAGGAAGCCAGTTTGCTCAGCCTCTACTTGAGTTCTCTGGTGCTTGCGCTGGCTGTGGAGAGACTCCATACATGAAGGTAATTACCCAGCTGTTTGGAGATCGCATGGTGATTGCCAACGCTACAGGTTGTTCTTCAATCTGGGGTGCTAGTGCTCCATCTACTCCATACACTGTAAACGCTGAGGGTAGAGGACCGGCTTGGGCAAACTCCTTGTTCGAAGACAACGCAGAATTCGGATTTGGAATGAACACTGCTGTTGAGCACTTGAGGGATAAGATTGAGGAATCCATGAAGGAAGCGTTAGAGCTAGATATTCCTGAAGAGCTGAAGCAGGCGTTCAACGAGTGGATCGAGGCTAGAGATGACGGAGAAGGCTCAAGAGCTGCAGCAGATAAGATAATGCCCTTCTTAGAGGGAGATCTGCTGAACCTGAAGCCCATCAAGGAAATAGCCGACAGGAAAGACTACCTGGTTAAGAGATCCCAGTGGATCGTAGGTGGAGACGGATGGGCATACGACATCGGCTTCGGCGGACTGGATCATGTATTGGCTTCCGGCGAGGATGTAAACGTTCTCGTATTCGATACAGAGGTTTACTCCAACACCGGTGGTCAGTCATCCAAAGCTACTCCTACGGCAGCTGTAGCGAAATTCGCAGCTTCTGGTAAGAGAACCAGGAAGAAAGACCTAGGCCGAATCGCTATGACATACGGCTATGTCTACGTTGCGCAGGTAGCTATGGGTGCAGACATGAACCAGTTCTTGAAAGCAATACGAGAAGCAGAAGCCTACAAGGGTCCATCCTTGATAATCGCCTATGCTCCATGTATTAACCACGGTATCCGAGGCGGAATGGGTCAGTCCCAGGCTCAGCAGAAGAGGGCTGTAGAAGCTGGATACTGGCATCTATATAGATACAATCCTGAGCTGGCCAAAGAAGGCAAGAATCCATTCATCCTGGACTCCAAAGAGCCTACAGCTTCATTCAGAGATTTCCTCATGAGCGAGGTTCGTTACACTGCGCTTATGAAGACCTTCCCTGAAGAAGCTGAAGAGCTATTTGCTAAGGCCGAGCAGGATGCAAAAGAAAGATATGAGATATACAAGAAAATGGCTGAGGGGCTAATTTAGCTACCGGCAGTAAAACGGCATAGTGTACACTATGCCGTTTTGTTTTACGATTTGGCTTTATATCTTATGCCAGCTCATAGTATCTTCCTAAGTTTTTGCCGATAGCATTCATGACGGTATCGTATAGGCTGCAGCCTTCATCTAAATGGTGTTGGGATAGTAGATTGTAAAGCTTAGATTTCTCTTTAGGGACGGTCATCTCATATTATTGTTAAAGGATTGCCAAAGGCCCGGGGTATTTGCCGCTTTTGCAGCTGCTTCCAGCAGCGAAGGGTATAATAATAATCTGATTGCAGTAGCTTGAAGGAATACAATCGATATAGTAAAATTATTTATAGATTGTCAAATGTAGTGAAATTCTGAGCTTTTTTGGTTAAAAATAAATCAAAGTAGGGTTTGGTTGATTATGAGCAATTTAACAGATGATATCACTAGAAGAAGATGGGACGAGCTTTTTAACGCAGTACAGAGATGTAGGAGATGTCCTCTATCCCGGTATAGAACTAATGTGGTACCGGGAGAAGGAAACCGGAAGGCTTCTTTGATGTTTGTTGGCGAAGGGCCGGGGCGGGACGAGGATTTGTCGGGCAGGCCTTTTGTCGGAGCTGCTGGGCAGCTTCTGGATAAGATGATAGCCGCTATCGGCATAAAGCGGGAGGATGTGTATATTGCCAATATCGTTAAGTGCCGCCCTCCAGGCAATAGGGAGCCCAAAGAGCAAGAAGCCCTATCTTGCCTTCCATACCTTAGAAGGCAGGTTTATCTGATAAAGCCGAGAATTATCGTATGTTTAGGCGCTACTGCCCTTAGATATATAATAGATTCCAAGGCTAGGATTACCAGGGTTCGGGGACAGTGGATTGAGAGAAAGGGCTATTGGCTTATGGCTACATATCACCCTGCAGCCCTGCTTAGAGATCCTGCTAAAAAATATGAGGCATGGGAGGATTTTAAGAGCATCCGGGATAAGATGAAGGAATTGGGAGTATACCCAGGGGAATAATCTGAAAGACTATTCTAAAAGCCTGCTCTAAAAGTTGCTGCAGCTATGCGAAGCGGCAATGGGAAGGCTGTTTGATTCTTCTATCCAAAAGCTATTAAGAAGCTAGAGTTAATATGAAGCTAGCGGATAAAGCGGATTAAAAACAGCGGATGGAATGGATAGAAAGAGAATGCAGAGGATATAAAGCAAAGGAGTAATGCTGTGGTTAAGCAGTCGAAAGAGAAACAACTGGAAAAGCTTAAGCAGGAATGTACAAAGTTTTTCGATGAGCTATATAGGCCGGATAAAAAAATTTTAGTATTTGGCGAGGGAAATCCCAATGCTAGGCTGCTTTTAGTCGGGGAAGCTCCGGGCAAGCAGGAAACGCTCCAGCGGCGACCCTTTGTAGGCCAAGCAGGGAAAAATCTGGATGAGTTCCTGCAGGTGGTGGGCCTGGAGCGGGAGGATTTGTACATAACCAATGTAGTTAAGTTTAGGCCTTTTAAGCTGAATGAGAAAACGGGAAGGACATCCAATCGCCCTCCCACCCGGGAAGAGATTGAACTGAGCCGCGGCTGGCTGTATAAGGAAATTGAGATTATAAAGCCCATGGTGGTAGTCAGCCTTGGGAATGTGGCCCTTCAGGCCATAACTAACGACAGGAGCAAGACCATCGGGCAGGTACACGGTACTCCTATGAATATCCAAGTTGGGGAAAGCGGTTTTGCAACTATTCTGTTCCCTCTATACCATCCGGCCAGCGTCATATACCGCAAGGGTTTGAAAGATACATACCTAAAGGATTTGCGGGCTTTAAGGGAATATCTAAACGGCAAATATATATAAATACGGCATACTTGCATATATACGCTGTTTTAGATATAATTATGAGTGCAAAATAAAAATGTAGGCTTATCATTACATATGTTAAACATAAAAAAGGATGTGGCAAGTAATGGAGGATAATAAGAAAATAATTTTTAGTGGGGTTCAGCCTTCTGGAAACCTAACTCTTGGGAATTACATAGGAGCCATCAAGAATTGGGTTTCACTGCAGGATGAATATAACTGCATCTACTGTATTGTGGATCTTCATGCATTGACCGTAAGGCAGAATCCTACTGAGCTGAGGCAGAGGTCCAGGTCTTTGCTGGCTTTATATATAGCCTGCGGTTTGGATCCTGAGAAAAATATATTGTTTGTTCAGTCCCACGTTAGTGCCCATGCAGAGCTGGCTTGGATTCTGAATTGTTTTACATATATGGGCGAGCTAAATAGAATGACCCAGTTTAAGGAGAAAGCCCGAAAGCATTCGGATAACATTAATGCAGGCTTGTTTACATATCCTGTGCTGATGGCTGCTGATATTCTGCTCTACCAGACCGATCTGGTGCCGGTGGGCAATGATCAGAAACAGCATTTGGAGATAACCAGGGATATAGCGCAGCGGTTTAATAACATATATGGGGAAGTATTTAAGATTCCAGAGCCGTATATTCCTGAGGTTGGGGCTCGGATTATGAGCCTTCAGGAGCCTGAAAAGAAAATGTCTAAATCCGATGAAAATGAAAATGCCTATATTTCGCTTCTGGATCCTCCAGACGTTATAATGCGGAAGTTTAAAAGAGCGGTTACGGATTCGGAAATGGTCATACGGTACGATGAGGAAAACAAGCCAGGCATCAGCAACCTGATGAGCATCTATGCCAGCGTAACCGGCAAGTCTTTTGAGGAGATCGAGGCCGAATTTGAAGGAAAGGGCTATGGAGACTTTAAGAAGGCTGTAGGCGAAGCCGTCGTTGAGACCCTTAAGCCCATCCAGGAGAAGCACAAAGAGCTTATGGCTGATAGAGCTTATCTCGACGAGGTTATGAAATCAGGGGCTGAGGCAGCCAACAGACTGGCAAATAGAACCCTTAGGAAAGTATACAGAAAAGTGGGACTGATACCGAGACTGTATTAAAAAGTGGGAGCAGTATATAAGAAGCAGTATATAAATAGAGGTTCGGAGAAAGGATAAAAGCCTTTTCCGAACCTCTTCGTATTAGTAGGTGTAGTTTATTGT
>CALGOY010000253.1 GCA_937960725.1 uncultured Bacillota bacterium | reverse complement strand
TTTCTTCTTTGATTTACTAGATCGTACATCCGAAAAAACGGAGAATCAAACGTTGCTTTTCTTTATTCTTTTGAGTTTAAAAAGCGTTCCAATTTGCGTTTAACCCGTTGAAGCGCATTATCTATGGATTTTACATGCCTATCTAAATCTTCCGCTATTTCTTGATAGGACTTTCCCTGAAGATATGAAGTAAGTACTTCCCACTCCAGATCGCTTAACAATTCTTCAATTTTTGCCTCGATGGTGGAAAACTCCTCTTGACTAATTATAAGCTCTTCTGGGTCGCAAATTTTCGTACCTGACAATACATCCATCAAAGTCCGATCCGATTCCTCGTCATAGAGCGGCTTATTCAAAGATACATAAGAGTTGAGGGGAATATGCTTTTGGCGAGTAGCTGTTTTTATAGCAGTAATAATCTGACGAGTTATACACAGCTCGGCAAAAGCACGGAAAGAAGAAAGCTTGTCCGATCTATAGTCCCGTATAGCTTTATATAACCCAATCATACCCTCCTGAATAATATCTTCCCGGTCGGCTCCAATCAAAAAGTAAGAGCGTGCCTTCGCCCTAACAAAATTTTTGTATTTATGGATTAAAAATTCTAGCGCCTGTCGATCTCCATTCCTTGCATCTTCAACTACTTCCTCATCTAGCATCGTACTAAAACGATCATACCCCTGGTCAACAGCATTAGCATTGGCCTTCAAGCAAATCTCCCCCAAATTACCCCATATTTATACTTTGTTACCTACCATGTATTTAAGATTATACATTACATAATCTTAGCAAGTCAAGCTATGTTTGCCTTCTCAGCTGTTCCAATTTCCTTAAAACATCGGGATCTAACCTGTCATCTAAGCTATTGATCTTAATCTTTGGTTTTTGTATGTATACCCTGTCTATCTCTTTTTTGCAATTCAAAATTTCCTCCCTAAGTTCTCTTGCCGAAACCCTAGCAGCACCACGGGATAACACTATGGTTTGTTCTAAATAATCTGAAGTTGCCACCCTTATATTATACTTATCCCCATTGTCATTAACCCATTTTTCAATAAAATGGTCTGCTGTTTCATTTTTAGATGTATACACCACCAACAAATCCCCATATTCCTCATAATTTCTTGCAAGTACATCTGTCATATGGGCATCGAATACAACTATTATATAAATTCCTCTATAGCCCTGGTAGTCTCTTAAAATATCTATAAGCTTCATCCGAGCATCTTCTAAATTATGTTGGGCTAACTCCTTTAGATTGGGCCAGGCATTGATTATATTATAACCGTCGACAATTAAATACTCCTTCACCTCCGTCACCCTATCCCTCTCTGTCTTACCACTTCATACATTAAAATGCCCGCAGCTACTGAGGCATTTAATGATGCAATCCTCCCTTTTAAAGGAATGCTTATTAGAAAATCGCATTTTTCTTTTACCAGCCTTCCCAGCCCGCTTCCTTCTCCACCTATCACTAGGGCAATAGGTCCAGTTAAGTTTACACTGGTATAATTCTCTCCCTTCATATCTGCACCAACAACCCATAGCCCTTTATCTTTTAGGGCATCCAGGATAGAAGGGATATTGGTTACCTTTGCTACAGGAATAAATTCTACCGCTCCAGCAGACGCTTTTATAGCAGCCGGCGTCAGGCCTACAGCTCTCCTTTTCGGAATGATCACTCCATGAGCTCCACAGCATTCAGCAGTCCTCAGTATGGAGCCAAAATTATGGGGATCTGTCAACCTGTCTAAAACAATAACAAAGGGATCTTCTCCGCGATCTGAAGCCCGTTTTAATATATCATCTACAGTCACGTATTCATAGGGAGTGACGAAGGCGATAATTCCCTGATGAGCCCCTGATACAGATAATCTATCCAACCGACTGCGATCTACTTCCTGTATAACGATTTTCTTCTCCCTGGCTTTACTCAATATTTCACGAATGGAGCCTGTCCGCTCTCCCTTGGAAACCAGAATTTTCTCTATCGTCCGCCCCGAACGCAGAGCTTCTAAAACAGGATTTCGGCCCTCTATTTGATTTTCTATATTGCTATCCATATATTCATTGGATCCTTGTTTTGATTTCATAACCCATCCTTAACTCCTTTTCTCCTTTTCACTAGTTGTATAGATTATCTAGTTTCCCAATCGATTGATTTAAACATTTCCCTCACTTCTTCTGCCCTGCCACAGCTCATCCTGCCCTCCGGGCAGGCGCCCCTCAAACATCCAGGGCCGGCATTTTTGAAAAGATTGGGTGCCACCTTTTTAACTTGTCTAAGCATTTCAATCGCCAGCCTTCTTATCTCCCACTGCGCCCTATTGCAGCATCTCAAACTAAAAAAGTGAAGCAATTCCCTAGCATTCATAGTGACAATGAGCTTTGTCTCCGCGCTATTTGGAAGAACAAACCTTGCATCTTGGTTAGAAGCTTCCCCTCGGTTTCCCAATACATCCAGCCATTCGTTATACCATTTCTGAATCTGGGCCATTTGGGATTTGTACTTATCTACATATTCCTGCCCCAGCTCCTTGATGCTAGGCGGTATTATATAATTAAAAGTATCCTCTCCATCAGTCCGCTCGCTTACATATCTTTGGGATTTAACGCTAAAGCTAGCAATTCTATGCCTGGTGATCTGAGCTAATAAGCTCCTCGATACCCCTTCTATACCGACTGTAAAGCTGGCATGTTCAACCGGTGATAGATGGCCCATATCCATGAGTTTGTTCAAAAATTTAGACTGATCTTTTGCTTCTATTCCCCGCTCTAGTTCATCTATATCGGCAGATGAATAGCAGAGCTTAGCACCCATAGCCACAATTTCCTCAGGCATCGGTGTATATCTTAAAAGTTTTACATTCAAACTTACCTCTCCCATATTTTATCCCTCACAGTATAAATTAATTATTGCTCAATATCAAGCGTGCAAGCTCGATCAAGCGCTCTTCCTTCCCACTTAAATACAAATAGCCAAGCAAGGCCTCCAATCCCGTTGCCCTTCTATAATCTCCTACGTTTGCATTTTTAGGCACAGTACCTGACTTTGCGTTGCGCCCTCTGCGCACTATGCTTTTCTCTTCTTCCGTCAGCTCATCCATGATCTTGCTCAGCATGCCTGATTGAGCCCCAGCGTTTACAAAATTTATCGCTTTAACATGCAGCGAATGAACAGTTCCTGGTTTAGCCATCACCAGATAGCTTCTCACAATCAAATCATAGATGGTATCGCCAATATAGGCTAAAGTTAAAGGGCTCATAGCCCGAATTTCTCTTTCATCTAAATGTTTCCCTGTAAAATTCCTTATAAATTCCATCAGTTTTTCCATATTGATCTATTAGCCTCCAAACAACATTAATCATATTGTACAACATTTCTCTAATTATGTCATTTATAATTATGGCATTTATAAAATTTCTCTATGACTGTGATAACACATCAAAAAAGAAGAGCCGCCTTCTGCATATTCGGCCCTTCTCATTATTTACATCAACCTATATTTTCTCTATGGGCTGGGGATGGTGCCCAAAGTTAGGATTAGGTCCTCCCACCGGAGCAGCCCACCGCACCGCATTCTTTATTACCTGCTGTATCTCCGGTTGATGGTATATCGGAAATGTCTCATGGCCCGGCCTGAAGTAAAAGATTTTGCCGCTGCCCCTGTAGTAGCAGCAACCGCTTCTGAAAACCTCCCCACCCTCAAACCAGCTGATAAATACCAATGTATCAGGAGCTGGTATATCAAACCTTTCTCCGTACATTTCTTCGTGAGGAATTTCTATGTACTCGCCCAAACCTTCAGCAATAGGATGACCCGGCTCCACTACCCATATTCTTTCTTTTTCCCCTATCTCCCGCCATTTTAAATCACAGCTTGTGCCCATTAACTTTTTGAAAATTTTAGAAAAATGTCCTGAATGGAGAACTATCAATCCCATCCCATTCAACACTCTTTGATAAACCTTCTCTACGATGTCATCCCGTACTTCTCCGTGAGCTATATGCCCCCACCATATAAGAACATCGGTAGAGTTTAACACTTCGTCAGTTAATCCATGCTCCGGCTCATCTAGGGTTGCTGTTCTCACCTCAAATATATCTTCTTTACTTAAAAAATCTGCGATAGCCCCATGGATCCCATTTGGATAAATAGCTCTGATATTTTCATTCTTCTGCTCATGCCTGTATTCATTCCAGACAGTTACATGGATCTTGTTACCCATCTGCATATCTCCTTCATATAAAAGTTACACCATCATGATAAGCTCACCAATAGCGAATAATAGACGTGTAACGCAATTATTTTTATAACACTATTATACCATCGCAACCTCGCAAATCAAGAATAATTCTAACCTCTTAAAGCTTTTTCAAATTCCTTCACATCTGTAATAGGAGCTTGGCATGCAAAATTGCGGCATACATATACAGCTCCATTTCTCTCTATAGGCTTATATTCTTGTATAAGCGGAATCAAATCTACTAGCTTTCTTCCTCGTTCATCTTGGGGATACAATATACTCACAGTATTTGGAATAAAATTCTTGTGAAGAATCCCAATCATCTCTTTTATATTGTTATCTTCCTTTCTGCCTACAAATACTACTTCCCGGCTGGGATATAGTACAAACATTGATGCTATTAAGAAATAGGTATAGGCCGCTGGATTAGCCTTTACTATGCCAGCAAATGAGCGGATTTGTTCTAGGGCTATATCCTCTAATTTGCTGTCTCCCGTTAATCTCGCAAGACGGATTAAATTTAAAGCAGCCACTGAATTGCCGGACGGAAGGGCGCCATCATATAACTCCTTAGGTCTTGTAATTAATTTTTCCCCGTCTTTACCATATAGAAAAAAACCGCCTTTTTCATTATCCCAGAAAAGCTGAATCATATCTTGGCTTCTTTTGATAGCTTGCTCAAGATAAGTAGGATTGTAAGTAGTATGATATAGCTCTATCAATCCCCATACGAAATATGCATAATCATCTAGATATCCCAAATATGCCGCTTCCCCTTCTCTATAACGGGCTAGTAGTCGCCCTTTTTCATCTGTTAGCCGGTGATCCAGAATCCTTCCTCCCAAAGCAAGAGCTGCAATCATGAGCCCATTCCATGAAGTTAGGATTTTATCATCTTTGTGAGGATGGACTCTCTTCTCCCTATATTCAAAAACCTTTTTCCGCATCGGAGCAATAATAACTTCATCTTCAAAAAGCGATCCGCTCTTCCTTATACGATTGGGTATGCTTTTTCCCTCAAAATTCCCCTTCTCTGTAATCCCATAATATTCACAGAAAAGCTCTCCATCCTTTTCCCCAAGAATTTGTTTTATTTCATCAGGTGTCCATACATAAAATTTACCTTCTTCCCCTTCAGAATCCGCATCTTCCGCCGAGTAAAATCCGCCTTCCGGAGCTACCATATCCCGAAGTACATACGTAAATATGCTTCTAGCTACCCGGGCATATATATCTTTTTTAGTAACCTGGTAAGCCTCTAGATAAGATATAGCTAATAAAGCATTATCATATAGCATTTTCTCAAAGTGGGGAACAAGCCATTTTTGATCGGTAGAATATCTAGAAAACCCATATCCGATATGGTCAAATATACCACCCCGCACCATGTTTTCTAGGGTCTTCTCCACCATATCTAAAGCAGCTTGCTTCCCCTCAAACTTCCAGTATCTAAGAAGAAACAACAGATTATGAGGCATAGGAAATTTCGGAGCATAACTAAATCCCCCGTATGTGTCATCAAAAGACTCTTTCAACTCTAGATAGGCAGCTCCAATGGTTTCTTTGGATATTTCTTCTTTTTGTGCTTCTAATTCAAAATGGGATTCTAGGCTTTCAATAATAGATTCCCCAGATTCTATCAAAGCTTCCCTATCTTGTTCCCATGCAATTCTTACCTTTTCTAGCAGCTCCAAAAGTCCCGTCATGCCCATCCTACTGTGTTTTGGAAAGTAGGTTCCTGCGAAAAACGGCTTCTGCTCGGGGGTCATTATGATATTAAGGGGCCAACCCCCGCTTCCAGTTAGGGCCTGACACACTGTCATGTATATGTGATCGATATCTGGCCTTTCCTCCCGATCCACTTTTATTGAAACAAAATATCTGTTCAGCACATCAGCTACTTCTTGATCCTCAAAAGATTCCCTTTCCATAACATGACACCAGTGACAGGTGGAATAGCCGATGGATAGAAAGATTGGCTTGTCTTCTTTCTTAGCTTTTTCAAAAGCCTCATCACCCCACGGGTACCAGTCTACAGGGTTATAGGCATGTTGTAATAGGTATGGAGATTTTTCATTAATTAATCTGTTGTACGCTTTGTCTTTGCTTTTCATTAATACCCAGTCCCTTCACAATACTTTTCTAGTATTATACCCTTGAATGCTAGTTTCCCATCAGAATGCCAATCTAGAAAGGTATCTAGGAATAAAAAAGATCATAAAACCTGCAGCACTAATCTATAATCACATTTCATATGATTTATTATCATGAACGTAAAAAGAATCTTTGATTCACATAATATAATGAAAATCCGTGTTCCCTTACTAGAAAAAAGGATCATCGGTTTTGAGCCTATATTGCAGATATCACCATAACCCGTTTTAAGCCCAATGGCCGACAAAGCTATTCTATTATCTTATAATATTTTGAAGTTTTTAAAAGTACAGGTACTATATTACCTAGTATAATGCCTGTGCTGCGGAGGATTACAACAAGAAGAAATAGTACAATAAAATAATGGGAAATTTTCTTAAAGTTAATGAGTTTGCATTCTTGTGTAACCTCCGATTTGGCCTCTAACCTTTCTGATATTATTTAAAATATCAGTACGAATGGTATTATAAACAGTGTTCGGGTTAACTTTACTATAACTACTATGTTTCCTGCTATTCGAGAAAATCCATATTCAGCTGCTACAACTGACGATGTATCATTAGCAGCAGCACCTACCCATAAACCAAAGCCAATATCAGACATGCCCTAGGAACAAAAAAGACCATAAACCATATATCACCGATTTATGGTCATCTTTCTTATGACTCATTTATAAGTGATAGCAAAATATCATTCAAATTTCAACATAAGTGAATCGCAAATTGTAGTTATTCTGTGATAATGTCATATTGAATTTATTCTGATAAAATGTCATGTATGAGGAAGGAGTTATTCAATATGACTCAAAAAGAGATAACTCGTCTTAGAGTCATCAATCAAACTATCGATAAGGTAATAACCATCAGAG
>CALGOY010000252.1 GCA_937960725.1 uncultured Bacillota bacterium | reverse complement strand
GGGAAATATTGTCGGCTAATCAAGAAATATGGAAGATTGTATGTTTATATATGGCATATATCTTTCCTTGATTTTATAATTTAAAATTGATACAATCACCATTAATAGGACAATAGTGCTAATATTCTTCAAATAAACGTCAAAGTATAAAATGGAGGTTTTCTTATGCCACAAGAAGATTATACCCTTCCCGAGCCAATGCCAATGCCAGATTATAGCTTTCCTATCAAGGGGAATCACTGCTCAGGTCAAACCGTAGGCAGCTATGTATTCCGAAACCATTGGCACTCACACATAGAACTTCTATATTTTATAAGAGGGGAAGCTTTGATCGAGTGCAATTCTAAGCCCATTTATGCTCAAAAAGGGGATTTGATCGTAATCAATAGCAATGAACTCCATCAAGGAAAATGCCTTTCTCCGGATCTTCTATACTATTGCATTATTGCAGATACTTCATTGCTAAGCGGGCAACCTAGCGATCTTTGTGATACCAAGTACATTATACCTATATGTCAGAATAAAATATTGTTTAAAAATAAAATATCTAATGACAAAGACATAGATAACTGTATTCGGAATATGATCGAAGAGTTAGAAACAAAGGAATATGGATTTGAATTAGCCATAAAATCTTATCTATACCAATTAATATTGCTATTGCTCCGCAGACATGTAAAACAGTTGTTAACTGAAGATGAGTATTTAAAGAGAAAAAAGAATTTGGAGAGATTTAATCCAGTATTTCAATATATCGATAATAATTTCTACGATAAAATCTCTATCGAGGAATTAGCTAGAATAGCCAACTTGAGCCGCTACCACTTCTCTAGGTTGTTTAAAGAGCTGACTAATAAAACCCCTAGCGAGTATTTAAATCAAGTGAGAGTAGATAAAGCCGAAGCCCTATTAAAATATTCAGACATGAACGTCACCGAAGTAGCACTATCAACGGGTTTTTCAGATCCCAACTATTTTAGCAGGGTCTATAAAAAGTATAAAAATGTATCCCCTTCATCTGTTCAAAAACAAAAATCCGTTTAAAAAGCTTAAAAAAGAGCCGGAACCCTCCGACTCTTTTTATTTAAATTAGAGCATGCTAATATATTTCCTCAAGTTATCTAAACCAATTTTAATAGCTACTAAGGGATCCTCCATGCCCTCAAACTCTATGGAAAGTATTCCATCGTAGCCTGCATCTTTCATAATCTTTAAGCATTGATACACAGGTACATCTCCGTGTCCTATGATAGCTCCTCTAAGATAATTTCCACCTCTGCTTCTAAACCAGCCTGCCCCGGGGTCAGGCTGCATTCCATCCTTGAAATGGAAATCCTTTGCATGAACATAAAAAGCATAGGGCATCAATTTACCTACTGCTTTTTCTGGAGATTCATCTACGCACATGAAATTCCCCATATCTAGCAGCAGGCCGAAATTGGGATGGTTTACCTGATTAACTAATTTTTCTACCCTATCGCTATCTTGGCAGAAAAATCCATGATTTTCTATCATCGTCTTAATTCCAAACTGTTCAGCATACTCCGTTATAGCTCTACAACCTTCTACCAGCCTTGGTAAAGCTGCATCGAAATCCCGAGGCCCTCTGTACTCTGAAGGAAAACCAATAGTTGCATCGTGCCTCATCGTTTTCGCACCCAATATATTAGCTATATCTACTTCGCCTTTGACTCTCTCAATCTCAGCCTCCAGATCTCCACCAGAGCCATTGATAAAGTCGGCGCCTACTGTATAGCTGCCAATCTCAATCCCTACTCTTTCGCATTCTTCCCTTACGCTGGCTGCAAAATCCTTTGCAGACTCTCCCTCTTCCAATTCAAAGGGTATAAACTCTATAACATCAAAACCCATCTCTTTAGCTTTATGCACTACATCTATCTGTTTTAGCTGTCCGGATTTAACTAACCTTATAAAGCTGTACGAACTAACACCTATTTTCATATAAATCCAGCGATAAGCTCCTCCCTCTCATAAATTAGTGAAGGAGGAAATCGCCTTTCCTCCTTTCAATTATATAATTTTCTTTAAGAATTCTACTGCTTCCCTAATGTCTTTTTCGGGATCTTCCCCTACTTCTCTCTCTATAGTAAGGAAACCTTTATAGCCTATGTCTTTAAGGGCTTTGATCCAAGCTTCAAAATCTACATCGCCTTCGCCCAAGGGTTTCTCAAGGAAATAGTCGTCCAAGCGGAAATTCTCAGGCAATCCCTCAGCAAAGCATGCATATATAAATTCGGGATCACCTTTTTTAACCATAACGCCGTCTTTTGCATGGGTATGGACAATATAATCCTTCAATGTATATACCCCTTGAATAGGATCATCGCCTGTTACCATAACCAGGTTTGCAGGATCATAGTTTACCCTAACCCCGCTGCTGGATAAGCTATCTAAGAAGTTCTTCAAAGTGACTGCCGTTTCAGGTCCAGTCTCAATTGCAAAATATGCTCCAACCTGATCTGCATATTCTCCTAACTCCTCACATGCCTCTTGCAAAATCTTGTATCTCTCATGGTTTGAATCTTCTGGTATTACTCCAATATGGGTAGTTACGACGTTGGTTTCCAAATCCTTAGCCAGGTCCATAATTCTTTTGGACTTTTCAATCTTGGCTTTATTATCTTCCCTAATGGCAAATCCATGGCCTCCTAGATCCCCGCAAATAGCTGATACTACAAGGCCGTGATCTTTGATATAATTTAATAGCTCCTTTCGGTCAGATGGGCTCAGATTATCGGGATCCATTTCTCCCCTTACCGCATAGATCTGAATACCTTCCGCCCCAACCTCCTGGGCTTTCTTTATGCCTTCCTTCACCCCTACCCTGAAAGAATCAACAATTACACCAATTTTATGAGTTGCCATGTATACTAGCTCCTTTCTAAACGATTTTGCAATTAGCATTTATTTAATTTTAACTTCATGCCCCGTTTCTGCTGATTTATAAATTGCATCCAATATCTTCATAACTTCAACCCCGTCCTCTCCGGGATTTCTGCACTCTGTACCGTTGACAATACAATCGATAAAATGGGCAATTTGCCTATCAAAAATAGCAACCATTTTGTTCTCATCTTCTTTGATCAGAGGTCTTTCTTCTACAAAGTAATTTCTGCCGTCTTCTTTATAAAACTCCAGAGTAGGCTCCATCTGAACCCCTGCTTTGTCTCCGTATAGGGTTAAGTAATTTTGAGACTCTTTAGTATGAAGTACCCAGCTGGTTTCGAAAAATAAGGTCATTCCGTTATCGAATTTTATAATAGCTACAGCAGCATCTTCAACGTCATTGTAGGGGTTTTCCGGGTCATAGTCCTTGGAAAGATACCTGTCAAGTCCTTTCATCTCTGGCTTCATACCTAAATGATTAAAGGTGGATGCCATCACAGATACTGCTTTGGGCTTTCCTGTAACATATCTGACCAAATCTATGACATGAACTCCTAGATCTATAACAGGCCCACCGCCGGAGCGCTTTTTATCGCTAAACCAGCCCCCTGGATTTCCCCATTTTCTAATATAGCCAGTTTTAGCATAGTAGATATTTCCTAGCTCTCCATCCTCTATGGCCTGTTTGATATAGTTAGCGTGCTTTTCAAACCTACGGACAAAGCCTACCATTAAGAGTTTGCCTGTCTCCTTTGCGGTATCTACCATCTGCTGTGCTTCCTCTGCGTTCATAGCCAGAGGTTTCTCACATAATACATGTTTACCTGCTTTTAAAGCTGCAATACTAATAGGAGCATGGGTATTGTTCCATGTTGTCACACTTACTGCATCCAGCTCATCCATCTTTAGCATTTCGTTATAATCTTCAAATACATGGGGTATGTTATGCTCTCTAGCATAATCTTCTGCCCTTTGTCTATTAATATCGCACACTGCTACGATATTTACATTATCCAGCTTCTTATATGCCTGCGTATGCAATTCACTTATGCTTCCTGCTCCTATAATGCCCACATTAACCTTTTTCATAGCGCCATTACCTCCAATAATAAAATACCAAGCTTCTTATCTAAAATTATAGCACGACTTAGAATATTTTCCTTGGACTGTTATGCTATAAACTAGCACAAATGTGCTAATGGGTAAGGGGTATCATTATTTTTTAAAGTACCACCTTACCCCTTGGGGAGTGTCCTCCAGAATGATTCCCCTCTCTTTCAATTCATCGCGAATCTGATCCGCTAGAGCCCAATTTTTCTCCTTTCTTGCCTGCTGCCTTTTCTCTATTAACTCTTCTATTTCCTTATCAAGATTTTTTTGCGTTTCTTTTTGCACCAGCCCTAATACCCTGGTTAGGGTGCTGAAAACGTCATAGGCTTTTTGTATTAAAGCCTTAGAGTTTTCAAAACTTAAGTTAGTGTTAATTTCTCTAACAAGATCAAATATTACCCCAATAGCACCGGCCGTATTGATATCGTCTTCCATCTCCGCTTCGAATTTCCCTATATAGCTTTCAAATTTAGCAGCTAACTCCTTCTCCTCTTCCGTCATATCCCGTTCCTGTGCTTGCTCTATTAAAAACTCCATGTTATTGCGGGCATTATAGAGTCTATCTAGGGCGCTTTGGGCCTGTTCTAAAAGCTCCCTACTGAAATTTACGGGACTTCTATAGTGGGCAGATAGCATAAACAACCTTACTACTTCTAGATCAAATTCTTTTGCAATATCCCTCACAGTAAAAAAATTCCCAAGGGATTTAGACATTTTCTGATTATTAACATTTATATAGCCATTGTGAAGCCAATATCTGGCGAAGGGCTTTCCGGTAGCTCCCTCGCTTTGGGCAATCTCATTTTCATGGTGGGGGAAAGTCAAATCCTGTCCTCCAGAATGGATATCTATAGTTTCCCCTAAATATTTCATTGCCATAACGGAGCACTCTATATGCCATCCGGGCCTGCCAGGTCCCCAGGGACTATCCCATGCCGGCTCCCCTGGCTTTTGTGCCTTCCACAGAGCAAAATCCATAGGATTTTTCTTTCTATCGTCTACATCTATCCGGGCCCCTGCCTCCAAATCTTCCAAGTTTTGGCCTGAAAGTTTGCCGTATTCTGAAAACGCAGATGTATCGAAGTATACATCCCCTTCCACTTCATAGGCCAATCCTTTATCCATTAGCTTTTTAATAAATTCTATAATGTCTGGAATATGGTCTGTTGCCCTGGGATGATAGGTAGCCCTCCCAATCCCCAGTGCATCGGCATCTTTAAAATATTCTTCAATAAATTTATCGGCCAGCTCCTTTACAGTTATCCCTTCCTCTTTTGCTCTATTAATCATCTTATCGTCTATATCAGTAAAGTTCTGAACAAAAATAACCTTATATCCCTTATATTCAAAATATCTTCTTAGAGTATCAAATATTATAAAAGGACGAGCATTTCCAATATGAAAATAGTCATAAACCGTAGGGCCACATGAATACATGCGGACTTCTCCCTCGCGCAGAGGAACAAATTTTTCTTTTTTTCTTGTTAAGGTATTATATAACTTCATTTTTTCATTTCAGCCTCCAGTTTCTCTATTCTTTTTTCTAGCTTATCAATAGTTTCACACAAAACTTTAAATTTTTCATATACGGGATCCGGTAGATCAACTTGATCTAAGTCTATAGTATCGCAAAGGGTGCGAACTCGTTTGTTATCTTTCTTTACAACTCTAGCAGGTACTCCAACCGCCGTAGAATTTGGGGGTACCTCTTTTAAGACAACAGCACCGGCTCCTATCTTGGAATTATCTCCTACCTTAAAGGGGCCTAAAACTTTGGCTCCACTGCTTATCACCACATTATTCCCAATAGTAGGATGCCTCTTACCAGTTTCTTTTCCTGTACCTCCCAGGGTCACTCCCTGATAGATGGTAACATTATCGCCTATCTCTGCCGTCTCCCCGATGACCACCCCCATACCGTGATCTATAAATAAGCCTTGGCCAATTTTAGCACCAGGATGAATCTCTATTCCAGTTATAAAACGATTGATCTGGGATATAATACGGGCTATAAGTTTCAATCCCCGTTTATGAAGCCAGTGGGCAATCCTATGCATAATAACCGCATGAAATCCTGGATAGCATAGTATAAC
>CALGOY010000251.1 GCA_937960725.1 uncultured Bacillota bacterium | reverse complement strand
CGCTAAGAACAGCAGTGACCGCAACGAGATAAAATGAGAAATAGGAAGAATAGGGGAGGAGAAGCAGAGAGACCAAATAGACGAAATTTCTGGCGGGAATATGAGGGCTTATAAAGACAGAAAATATATAGAGCCCCTAGAGTTAGCAAAAGTAGTTCTAGAAGATTAATATATAAAGTTTTAGGGGTGGGGAAGGTGGAACAGCTTAAATGGACCAAAAACAAAAACAGAAGCTATTTGAGGAATTCCATTATCATCTAACCAAAGCTCCAAAACCTTCAGAATACTTCAATGAAATAGATGAGAAAAGCAACATATTCTCCAAAGTCTATCCATTTACAATGCTAGGAGATCTAAAAAGAATTGAACAATCCCCTCAGCACCACCCTGAAGGAAACGTGTGGAACCATACGATGCAGGTAGTAGATATGGCTGCCCAAAATAGGCAGAAAAGTAGGGAGCCCGATGTATTTATGTGGGCAGCCTTGCTCCACGATTTAGGCAAAGCCCCTACCACAAGATTGAGAAAAGGCAGAATTACAGCCTATGATCACGACAGGGTAGGGGCCGAAATGGCAGTGAGATTTTTAAGGGAATTTACCCAAGACACAGTATTCATCGATAAAGTCTCAAAATTAGTACGTTGGCACATGCAAATCCTCTATGTAGTGAAAGATTTGCCCTTTGCTAATATTGAAAAAATGGCAGAGGAAGTATCTATAGATGAAATCGCTCTTCTAGGGCTCTGTGACCGCCTTGGAAGACAGCCCATGTCAGAAGAGAAGATACAGGAAGAGCACAGAAATATAGAGCGGTTCCTTCAGAAATGCAGGCAGTTTAGTAAATAATTGACAATAGCTGGACAAGTATCTAAAATATATTTAAATGCACTTTAGCGGAAAAGTTGCTTCAATTAGAGAGGGGATTGCAGATGGATAAAATAACTCCTACCAGGGAAAAAGCTATGGAGCTTTTGAAGGAATACGTTCAAAGCGAAAGCCTTATAAAACATGCCCTAGCTGTTGAATCGGTAATGGAGCACTTTGCAGAGCTATTTGGAGAAGACAAAAATAAGTGGGGAATTATTGGACTCATCCATGATATAGATTACGAAAAATATCCTGAGGAGCACTGCATAAAGGCCAGGGAAATCCTAGAGGAGAGAGGCTGGCCGGAGGATTATATCCGGGCAGTTCAAAGCCACGGCTGGGGCATCTGTACCGACGTGGAGCCCGTTGAAAGAATGGAAAAAGTTCTCTACACCATCGATGAGCTGACGGGACTGATAGCGGCAACGGCTCTCATGAGGCCTAGTAAAAGTATTTTAGATCTGAAGCCCAAGTCCGTGAAGAAAAAATGGAAGCAAAAAAACTTTGCCGCAGGGGTTAATAGGGAAGTTATAGAAAAAGGAGCCCAAATGCTAGGGATGGAGCTTGATAAGATCATAGAAGAGACTATAAAAGGAATGCAAAAGGTAGCCGATGAAATCGGACTAAAAGGAGAAGTGAAGGAAGTGGAAGGACAGTGAAAAGCAAGATAAGAATAGGCATAACGGGATATGGAAACCTTGGGAGGGGAGCCGAGCTGGCTGTCTCCAAGAATGAAGATATGGAGCTAGTGGCCATATTCACCAGGAGAAATCCCCAGGATATAACCCCCTTAACTGAAGGTGTAAAAGTGGTCCACATCTCAGAGGTGGAAAAATACAAACAGGATATAGACGTAATGCTTCTGTGCGGAGGTTCTGCTACTGATCTCCCAGAGCAAGGCCCTGAGCTTGCAAAACTATTCAACACCGTAGACAGCTATGATACCCATGCAAAGATCCCCCAATATTTCCAAGCCATGGACGAGGCAGCTCGCAAGGGAAGCAATATAAGCATCATTTCAGTTGGCTGGGACCCTGGCCTATTTTCATTAAGCCGGGTGATAGGCGAGGCCGTCCTTCCTAGCGGAAAAGGATATACATTCTGGGGCAAAGGAGTTAGCCAAGGGCATTCCGATGCCGTCCGCAGGGTTGAAGGAGTCAAAGCAGCGGTGCAGTATACAATCCCCATCCAAGAAGCCATAGACAGGGTAAGGGCGGGAGAAAATCCAGAGCTTTCTCCCCGAGAGCAACATCTGCGGGATTGCTATGTCGTTCCAGAGAAAGGAGCAGATCTAGAAAGAATAAAAAAGGAAATCCAGACAATGCCTAATTACTTTGCCGACTATGAAACTAAGGTAACCTTTATTACTGAAGAGGAGCTGGAGAAAAACCATTCTGGAATGCCCCACGGAGGCTTCGTAATCCGAAGCGGCTTTACTGGAAAGGAAAATGAAAACCACCAGATTATCGAGTTCTCCTTAAAGCTAACTAGCAATCCGGAATTTACTGGCAGCGTACTAGTGGCTTATGCCAGGGCAGCCTACAGGCTGAGCCAAGAGGGACAATCAGGGGCCAAAACCCTGCTAGATATCCCTCCTGCCTATATATCCCCTAGAACGGCAGAAGAATTGAGAAGAGAATTTCTATAAATAAAATTGGGACAAGTTTAAGCTTGTCCCAATTTTTTATTAAAAATTTTATAGGAAAAATATATTAGCCTTTTCGCATTGCTCAATCATTTCATCAGGCCAAATAGAGGCCTGTACTTCCCCAATATGAGCTTTATTTAAGAAAAACATGCACATTCGGGATTGGCCTATGCCACCACCGATGGTGTAGGGGAGCCTTCCGTGCAAAACATCCTGATGATACTCCAGTTTAAGCCTCTCTTCGCACTTTGCATATCGAATTTGCTTAAGCAAAGATTCTTCATCCACTCGAATTCCCATGGAGGAAATCTCCATAGCCCTATTCAATATGGGGAACCAAAATAGAATATCTCCATTGAGCTGCCAGTCATCGTAATCAGGAGCTCTATTATCATGGGGAAGACCCGAGCGGAGCGGATACCCTATTTTTGAGATAAATACTGCCCCCTTCTCTTCCGCAATCCTATCCTCCCTTTCTTGGGGAGTCAGCTTAGGATACATATCCTCCAGCTCCTGGGAGGTTATAAAATAAATATCCTCGGGCAAGTACCGCTCTAAGTTAGGATAGATCCCACAGATATAATCCTCTGCTTTTTTGAAAACCTTAAATATTTGCTTTACAATTCGCTTGAGGGTAGCTTCGCTTCGCTCCTCTTTAGTGAGAATCAGCTCCCAATCCCACTGATCCACATATATAGAATGCAGATTGTCTAAATCTTCATCCCGCCTTATAGCGTTCATATCGGTATACAGCCCTTCTCCCGGCTTAAAGCCGTACCGCTTCAAGGCCACCCGCTTCCACTTAGCTAGAGAATGAACTATCTCAGCCTTACCCCCTATAGCTTTTACCTCAAAAGATACGGGGCGTTCAACGCCGCTAAGGTCATCGTTCAATCCTGTTTCCGGCCTTACAAATAGCGGAGCGGACACCCTGATCAGGTTCAGCTCAGAAGCCAGTTCCCTTTCAAAAAAATCCTTTAGCTGCTTAATGGCAATCTCCGTTTGTTTAATATCTAAAACACTTCTATAGTTATCTGGAATTACAAATTCTCTAGATATACCTTCCGACAAACCATCCTGCGAACTATATAATTCCAATTCGTGTGGCAATGTAGACATAAAAATTCCAACCCCTTGTTTTTAATATATAAAATAAATTATAACATCAAAGGGTTGGAAATTCCAGAATTTTTTATAGACTCTGCGAAGCCCTATTATCCCATCTTAACAAACCATGGCAATATTCATAAAAAAGCATCCCAACAGCCCCACCAATTTATATATGCAGTCTGAGCCCCTTTGGATAATGGTTCTTTAAAACATTGTTAGAGGCCTTACCCCAACCTATAGGGTAGCCATCCACCAATACCAGCGTCCAGCCCTTCTGGTCGCTGCAGGAAATAGCCTCTCCCCTCAAATATGAATATATATCATCGGAGTTGGAGTCTAGGTTAATGCACTGCTTAACAGCTTGAGGGTTTAAGGATAAAGCCAGGGCATGGGAAGGCTCAAACCTATTTTTCTTAAAGGTTCCCAAATGCCATCCAGGGCGGACGACTTTTAGTCCATCTAAAGAAATCATGCCTTCGGGGATGATATACAGATGTTCTCCGAATAGGGAAAATCCCCTATCCGGAAACGATGTAAGAAACTGTCTTGCAAAATCCATGTAAAAATCAAGCTTTGACTTATCGGGATTTTTTTTATAATTTCTATGTAATTCTTTCCTTACAGCGAAATTGTCATAGGAAAGCTCTTGTATAGGAGCTTCATTCTTTTTCAATACAGCGACGAAATGCCCTTCCCCCTGCACTTTATGGGGCCATATTCTGATAGCCTTAGATACATCCTCTATGCCGGTCAAAGTCCAAGAAGGTCTCCCCTGATCAAAACTATCTTTTAG
Organism: uncultured Bacillota bacterium; assembly: GCA_937960725.1. GTDB lineage: Bacteria > Bacillota > Clostridia > Caldicoprobacterales > UBA3941 > CALGOY01. Next base: position 2,117 of record CALGOY010000251.1, on the reverse strand, counting down.
ATTTTCATTTTGAAGGGATGTGGGAGATATGATCTCAAATTCCGGATGTTCCAATAAAAATTTTTCTATAACTTGTTCGTTTTCTTCCGGGGAAAAGGTGCAGGTAGAATATACCAAGCGGCCTCCCGGCATAAGCATCTTAGCGGCGCTGTCGAGAATATTAAGCTGCCGGCGGGCGCATAGGGATACGTTGTCTGGGCTCCATTCGTTCCGGGCTTCGGGATTTTTGCGAAACATTCCCTCGCCTGAACAGGGAGCATCTACCAATATCCCGTGAAAAAACTCATTAAAATGGGCTTCTAGCTGGGCAGGATTCTCATTTAGGACGACGCAATTTTTAATGCCCATTCTTTCGATATTCTGGGATAAAATCTTTGCCCTGCCAGCATGGATTTCATTGGCTACCAATAGTCCTGAGCCCTTCATAGCCGAGGCAATTTGGGTAGACTTGCCGCCCGGGGCTGCACATAAATCTAGTATTCGCTCCCCTGGCTTAGGGTCGAGCAAAACAGCGGGGAGCATAGCGCTGGGCTCTTGAATATAGTAAAGTCCGGCTTCATGATAAAGATGCTTGCCCGGCTCACAATCGGGGGAATAATAAAAGCCATCGGGAGCCCATGGAATTTTGCTAAGCTTAAAAGGAGCTTGTCTTACAAAATCATCGATACTAACTTTTAGCGTATTGACCCTCAATCCATAAGCCCTCGGCTTATCATAAGAATTTATAAAATCATCGAACTCCTCTCCTAGGAGATTTTTCATCTTATTTACAAAATCAGCAGGAAGACTGTTCACTTTACCACCCCATCGAATTGTTTACTGCATTTGCATTATACCACAAAAGCCCCCCAAATACATTATTTGGAGGGCTTTTGGAGAACTTATTTTATTCAGCACAGGGGGCGAAATTATTGGGGCAAGCTGCATTGGGTGTATCTATCCATACGTTACATAATACGAATTTAAATTTTACTAATCGGGGGCAGCAGCAATCGGCAGAACCTCCCCATCCTAGGGCCATCTTCTCATCATTAGAGCTGAGAACGTTTTTTATAGCTTCGGCATTTTCAGCCAAGGCATTGATTGCTTCGGCGCTGAGAAGCTCAGGTGCTCTTTTATCTGACATATTCAATCCTCCTTTTTCCTTATTACACTATAAGTATATGCCTAGGTATATATATAAATGTTACTCATAAAGATATACTATTTTATATATTGGGTGTGCTGCCCCTATATCAAACGAGTAAGTTAGCTATCCTTAACAGCGTCTTTTTATTTATTCAGCATTTACGATGAGCTTAGCTGATGTTTCGGAAGCCTCAGCCGGCTCTGGATTCACAATGAGCTCAGCTGATGTTTTGTCAACTTCAGCGGGTTCTGTATTCACGATAAGTTTTGCTTGTGTTTTGCTAGCTTCAGTAGGCTCCATATCTTCGATAAGTTTTTCTTGCGTTTCGTTAATTTCAGCGGACTCCTTTTCAGTTAACTTTTCCTCGTTGGACTTCTGTTCCTCGATTTTCACGTCGCATAGGACAAATTTTAGATTTGCAGGCTGGGGGCAGATTATTATCTTACATTGTCCACCTATAAATACTTTTTCACCATTGTCCGGCTGAAGCAGCATTTTAGCCAGTTCTGGATTGGAGAGAATTTCGTTTCTAATCCTTTCCATATTTATACCTCCTAACCTATTAAACACTTATGCTTTATAAATCCATCAATTTTATTTAAAATCAGCAGTGCTAGCAAAGGTGTAATTGACTGGATTTTAAATATACTATATTATATGAAGTAGCTGCAGTTTCGGCTTTTGAATTTAATTTCTTTAGAAATGCTTTTGACGGGCAGAACAAAAATATATTGACAGCCAAATGTACAAGTAGTATAAGTTATATTAATATAGGTTTTTAAATAGGTAGGGAGGAAAACGCGGTGAAAACAGTTTTAGTAAAAGATATTTATAGGAACACCCAAAAATATGTAGACCAGGTAATAACTATTGCCGGATGGGTCAGGACGATAAGGGCCTCTAAAAGGCTTGGATTTATTGAAATAAACGACGGTAGCTTTTTTAAGAATATACAAGTAGTTTATGAAGAGAATTTAGAAAATTTCAA
>CALGOY010000250.1 GCA_937960725.1 uncultured Bacillota bacterium | reverse complement strand
TATAGCATCGCTGATAATTATGATTGTAGGGCCGCTTGTAACGAGGCCTTTGCTTATTTTCTGAACACGCCGGCTTCAATTATAGACTGGTGTGAAGATTATCTTGTGATACTCTTCATAGGTGCTGTAGGGTTTACTTATTATAATATTTTGTCAGGGATTCTGCGGGGATTAGGAGATTCCTTATCTGCACTTTTATTTTTGCTTATATCTACCGCTCTTAATATAGTGTTAGATATATGGTTTGTTGCCAGCTTCAACATGGGAGTTGCCGGAGTAGCTCTGGCTACTGTGATAGCTCAAGGGATATCAGCCTTGCTTTGCTTTATTAAATTAAAGAGAATGACTGATATTTTTTATTTGAATTTAAAAGTGCTAAAACCCGAAAAGGAGTATGTCATAAAGCTTTTGAAGCTGGGATTGCCTTCCGGTATAACCCAGGCGATATTTTCCTTTGCAATGATCGCTGTTCAGTCTCTGACCAACAGTTTTGGCGAGTTGGTTATTGCATGTAACGTAATCGTGATGAGGGTAGATGGCTTTGCCATGATGCCTAACTTCAGCTTTGGGACTGCCATGACGACGTATGTTGGGCAAAATATAGGGGCAAAAAGAATGGACCGGGTTGATAAGGGAATAGTAGATGGTACCAAAATAGCTGTTTCAGTATCCGCAGTCATAACGGTAATCCTTTTGCTTTTTGGAAAATACCTTATGAGAATTTTCACCGATACTACAGAGCTGGTGGATTTAAGCATGCGCATGATGTGCATTCTTGCAGTTGGATATGTTGCAATGGCAGTGACCCAGAGCCTGTCAGGGGTTATGAGGGGTGCCGGAGATACTATGACTCCCATGTGGATTTCCCTAATTACTACTATATTGCTGCGGGTACCGCTTGCATACGCTATTGCGTACTTTACTCGAAGTCCCGAATATCCTGCAGGCAGGCCGGAGGCGATTTTTGTTTCCCTATTGATTGCATGGGTTTCTGGAGCAATTATTACAACCATATTCTTCAAAAGAGGAAAATGGAGAGAAAAGACATTTGTCGATGAAAAAAAAGGTATGGTGCTAAGCGAAGTATCAAACTAGTATTGAATATTTACCTATTTTTAAAGGGACAGCTTAATAAATGGAGCTGTCCCTAAATTTTATACTTATATTGCTTTAAAAATTTGAATATGCTATTATTAGGTGGGGTATTACAAAATATTCTGCATAAAATCATATCTGCGCTCTAGACAGATGAGAAAATAAAAGTAGGGGTAGAAGGGGATTATGATTATTGTATTTGTTATCATGGCATTTCTTTCTGGCTCCCTGATGTTTTCATACTGGCTAGGTATTATAGTGAATAAGGATATAAGGGATGTGGGGGATGGAAATCCCGGCGCTTTTAATCTATGGCTTGCTGCTGGATATAAGCTAGGGATTTTAGGGGTATTTCTCGATTTTATGAAAGGCTACCTTCCCCTTGCACTATTGTTAGAACGGAGCTTAATTAGCGAGATGGAGCTTGTCCCTATCGGTCTGGCCTCAATTTTAGGCCATGCTTTTTCTCCCTTTATGAGGTTAAAAGGGGGTATAGGAATTGCAGTAAGCTTTGGGGTATGGAGTGCTGCCACAAAGTTTAAAGTTTCTTTTGCTTATGCAGTCATTCTTGCCATTATATTAGTAATTATAAAAATACTGGATAAAGAGGCTCCTATATTCACTGAATCAGATGGGGTTATCGGCGGGATTATGGCTGTTTTAGGTATGTATATATTAGGAATTTATATGTTCTTTAAAGATTTTCCAAACAATTTGTTAGCACTATGGCTGGGCAATTCTATTATATTGACATACAAGAACAAAAGGAAATTACATACATTTATTAAAAGCTTTTCAGGCAGTACAGATGAGCAAAATAATACAATCATTAAAGTTTGAATAATTTGGAGGTATTCTATGTTCCAGCATTTTATTTGGGATTTTGACGGTACATTATTCAACTCATACCCCCACATGGCCAGGGCTTTTCAGATGGCTCTTAGGGATTTTTCTATTGAGGAGAGCTGTGAAGATATTTTAAAACAGATGAAGATTTCAGTTACGACAGCTCTCAACTTTTATAAAGAAAAATACGGAATTGGGGATGAGCTAGGAGAGCGATACTCCAAGTACGAACGGGAAAGGGATAAATCTCTAATGGTTCCCTATCCCAATGCTGCCGAAGTGTGCAGAAAAATTTGTGAAAGGGGCGGGTTTAATTATCTATACAGCCATCGGGATAGGGCGGCTCGAGATTATCTAAGGCAGTTTGATATGGAAAAATATTTTCGAGATTTTATTACCAGCGATGATCAGTTTCCCAGCAAGCCTGCCCCGGATGCTATCCTCTATTTAGTGGACAAGTATGATATGGACAAAAAGACTGTGCTTATGATAGGAGATAGGGATATTGACATTCTGGCTGGTCACAATGCGGGAGTGGAGGGCTGTCTATTTGACCCTGATTCTTATTATCCAGAGCTTGAAGTAAAATATAGGGTGCGCAGTATGGAGGAATTTGAAAAATTGTTTTTATTATAAATGCCCTACCCCTATCCCTGTCTTGCTCTGCTATTATTACATAAATTTAATGTTTTTATAATATATGTTACAGCTCTATATCCAGATATTAAAAGTAATTTAATTTTCAGAAAACAGCAAACTTATCGCCCCTATCTAAGGTATATATAGTGTAACTAAGTTTTTTAAATTATAGAGCAGACAGGATGGGGGTACAAGAATGAGGAAATTGTTTTCATTTATCATAATTGTTTTAGTTACGGTAAATATAGTAGGCTGCAGCCAGGGGCTTTTCCTTTGGGAAACGCTAGTGATTCCACAGCCTGAAGATCAGAATGTTGAAGAAGTACAATCAATCGAAGAGGAGCAGCCTATCGTAGGTGAAATCGTTGAAGATGTGCAGGAAGATGAGCAATACCAAAATGAACAATATGAAGATGGGCAAGAAGCTAATAGCGAACAGCAGCTTGAGGATAATAGCAATCAAAATCAAATAGATGCAGATGAGGGAATAGCTCAAGAAACAGATAAAAAAACAACTGAAGAAATAGTTGAAGAAATAAGTCAAGAAGATAAGAAAACGGCGGAAATTATTCGTGAATTCAACACGGCCCTTCCGGCTGAAATTAATATGAATATAAAATACGATAAATATCCCATTGGCTTTGACTATCTATTGATTTTAAAGGCTGCAAAGGTAAGGCAAGGTCCTGGATTGGATGAGGAAGTTATCCATGTATTTCAGGCCAATGAGAAGGTTTCGCTGATTGCAGAGGTAAAAGGAGAATATATTGATAAATGGGGATCGGATTCTTGGTATCAGATAGAATGGAAAGAAAGAAGCGAGACTAAGACTGGATTTGTCTACGCTCCCCTGGCAGAAGTTAGGCGGTTCCAATTTGATAAAATGGCAGAGGCTCTAAGATTTCTAAAAGAGGAGTCCAACAGAGGGGAGCTGGCCCATATCAGCAATTACAAAAATGTAAACGGAATACCACCGAAGCTAAACGGTAGCACCTGGGATGGGTTTGGATATAGGAGAAGCCAGAGCGCAGCTGGACACGACAGCCCGCAGAAAGGGAAAAATTTTAGATATATTCCCGATGGCATGCTTCTGCATGTACTGGAAGAGAGAGATGGATTTACTAAAGTCAAGGTAATAGGTTGGGAAGGAGAGTACTGGGTTCAAAGTAAATATATAAACAGAAAGAATACTCTCAAAGAACTAAGAAAGGTTATAATTATAGATCGGAAATTTCAGAACGAAGCCGTGTTTGAGTTTAGTGGAGGAAAGTGGTCACTAATTTCCTATACTTTAGCGACAACGGGTAAAAATGGCCCCTATTCCCTTGAAACTCCGCTGGGATATTATATGGCCATACAGAAGAGGGACAGATTTTTCTATTTCAAAGATGGAACTCAAGAAATAGCAGGATATTCGCCCTATTCCATAAGGTTTTCTGGAGGGGGATATATTCACGGGGTTCCGGTCAACTATATCATCAAGGAAGGCAAGCAAATTGACCCGGGAATGAAAGAATATGCAAGTACAATAGGCACGATTCCCCTTTCCCACATGTGCGTAAGAAATTATACAAGCCATGCTAAATTTCTATACGATTGGGTTGAGATAGGAAACAGCGCTATCATAGTAATAGAATAAATTGAAAAAACTAAATACAGCTATAGAGCCAGTTGGATTGTATAAAGCATCCACTGGCTCTTTTTACATTATTAATTGACTTATAACACCTAATTAAGTATAATTCACATAAAAGCTGCAATATAATTTACATTTTTGGAAGGGTGTGGGTAAGATGGACGGAGCAATCGGGGTACTTTTTGATATGGACGGCGTGCTGGTAGATTCGGAGCCAGTTATCTTGGCTGCTGCTATAGCCGGCTTGAAAGAGTATGGCGTATCTGCAAAGTCTGAAGACTTTGTTCCTTTTATAGGGGCAGGAGAAGATCGCTATATCGGAGGAGTGGCTGAAAAATACGGGTTAGAGTATAAAGTCGAAATGAAAGAAAGGGTATATGAGATATATCTCGATATGGTAGATTCAAATCTTCGGGTTTTTGATGGAACTGTAGAGCTACTTAATAAGTTAAAACAGTTAGGCTGTAAACTCGCCTTGGCCAGCAGTGCTGATAGAATCAAAATAGATGCCAATTTGCGGGTGGCAGGTATTGATAAAGATATTTTCAGCGCCATAATAAGTGGAGAAGAAGTGAAGGAGAAAAAACCTTCGCCAGAGATCTATCTGAAAGCTGCTGAAAGAATAGGAATTGCCCCTGAAAGATGTATTGTAGTTGAAGATGCAGTTAATGGGATTAAATCTGCACAGGCTGCGGGAATGAAATCGATTGGGATTACTACTTCTTTTGATGAAAAGACCTTATTAGATGAGGGAGCAGACTTTGTTTGTGATAGAATTCAGGGTGTGTACGATATAATATATAATATACTGCATGATAAATAGAACAAACAGGAAGCTCTATTTTGATTGACAGATGTTAATTTGTTTGATAAACTATGAACATACATTACAATATTTCACAATAAATTTTCATATTAAATGTAATATAACATTATAATGTGGTAAAACAAAGTGCATGTCATATATAAGTCCACGAATACAAAATAATAAAGCAGGAAGTGATAGTATTGAATGTTGAAAATAGACGTAAAATCATTAATGCTTACATCCACGATAAAGGTGAAGTGAGATTAAAAGACTTGGAGAAAATGTTTCCCGAAGTCTCTTCTATGACATTGCGCAGGGATTTAATCTATCTCGAAAACAAAGGCTATATCATAAGGGTTCGGGGAGGAGCTAAATCTATTTCCTACGCAACTGGAACTATAGAAGATGTGTATAGCCTTAGGGCAATGGAGAATATGGAGGCTAAGGTCAAAATAGCCAAGAAGGCCGTAAACTACATCGAAACTGGGCGATCTGTATATCTCGATGCCGGGACTACCATAATGTGTTTGGCTAAAATTCTTCCCGATGAAGATTTATCTATTATAACTAGCGGGCCCAATATTGGGCTGGAAATTGTAAAGCATCCAAAGCCTTCGGTCACTCTCGTAGGAGGTCAGTTAAACAGGAATAATC
>CALGOY010000249.1 GCA_937960725.1 uncultured Bacillota bacterium | reverse complement strand
TCTAAATGGACTCCTTTCCCTCTGCCTTGCAGCAAATACACTAACACGAGATTAACTTAACAAGTTAATCAATCTATCTAATAGTGGATTAGCAAATAGCATGATAATGGCTATCAAGAGGCCATAGATACCTGAAGTCTCAGATGTAGCCAAACCAATAAACATTGCACTTCTGATATCATCGGCGGCTTCAGGCTGCCTAGCTATAGACTCGATGGCCTTAGCAGCTACATTTCCTTGCCCAATTGGAACAAATAATCCGTTAAGCACCGCAATGCCCGCTGCAATATGTATTAATCCAAAAGCAATTGCTAATTCATTCATAACAATCTCCTCCAATCACTTCTCTTTATTTTTGTTTATTAATTCCTTACAATAATAGATAATTATCATTCTAGCGCACCTTTTATATACATAAGGCTTAAAACAACAAAAATATAGGTCTGCAAAACGCCATATAATACGTCAAAAAAAGCGTGCAAAATCGCTGGAATGCCAATCTGAATAATCAACGGCGTTAACGCATAATAAAGAGTCAGAATTATCGTACCAGAAAGCACATTTCCGAAAAGTCGGAAACTAAGCGAAATTGGCTTAGCCAACTCACCGATCAAATTAATCGGAAAAAATAAGGGGTGAGGATCAAAAAAGCTTTTCAAATAGTCCCCTTTACGGTGTTTGAGTCCCATGGCAATCATGAGCATAAAAGTGACAAAGGCCAAGGCAAAGGTAGTAGCCCAGTCTGCTGTAGGTGCCCTGATCCCGAAAACACTAACTAAGCTACTGGTAAGAATAAAAATAAAAACCATAAAAAACCAAGGTGCTAAATAAGAGAGCTTTTCGCCTAATGTATTTCTGGCAAAGTTGTCGAAAATTTCTACAACTGCTTCTACGAAATTCTGTAAGCCTGTAGGAACTTCTTTAAAAATACGTAACTTAATACGAGCAATAATTGCAAGCACGATAAGAAAAAACATGATTAACCATGTGTTAAAAATAGTCTCTGTTATCCATATTTCAACGCCCGCAATATTCAAAACCCATAGGTTATCTATATTTAATGAATCCACTGGCTAACAATCACCACCTGTGCTCATATTCATCTAAACTCAACTATTTGACATAAATTTTACATTATATGCAGCAAGCTGGAAAGCTAATATGCCTGCTACAACACCCCACAAATTAATCTGTGGTACAAGAGCACCTAAAATCAACACAACACCTGAAAGAAAAAGCCTCAAAATATATTGAATCCCAATATAGGCTCTCACACGATTTTTTTCCATTGAAAGCGCTTTGTCTACAGCGCGTTCTAACAAGACAACTTTTACGATGCTGACGGCTGAACCAATCAAAACACCAAATAAAAAAGGAAGAAAGTCTAGAGAGCGATAATAGACTATCGAAGCCAGAATACATATCAGTGCTATAATTAGTATCGTAAAAATCATTTTCCTTGCTAGATAGGACAGTTTCATAATACCTCTCTTCCTTATTAATCTCCCAGGCTGTCACTTCTTATTCCCAGAAATATCAAATAACTGCTTGAGAGCAGCCCCTACCCCTAACAGAGAAAAAATTAGCAACAACCAAGGGTTAGTTCCCAATAAGCCGTCTAAATACCTGCCTAATAACACACCAACCAATACGGACGCAACCATAGTCACTCCTATTTGCGAAAAGTAAGCAAAGTCGCGAAAAGCTTGGCTGTTTTTAGGCTTGTCCTCTTTGTCATTGGACCGCTTGCTCAATATAGCTCCTCCCGCTATGATAACACTATAAACTATATACAACCAGGTCAAACACCACATTTAAATTTAATCTAAATATTACCATAAATTTTATCAAGCGTCAAATCGTTTTTAATATTTCGGAAAAGTCAAACCTGCAAAAATCAAGCAATTGCTACACTAGCTCCAAAATTTTTTAAATAAATTCTACAGATTTCTGTTTAATTTACCTGTTCTATCCATTATTTGATAAACTAGAATTCCTGCAGCTACCGAAGCATTTAAAGATTCTGCCCTACCTACCATAGGAATAGTTACCCGGCTAGAAGCCAAATTTATGATCTCTTCCCTTATTCCTTTTGACTCATTTCCTATGACTAGAGCGATCTTTTTGTAGTTATCTCCATCCCAGCAAAATAGGTTATCTCCATCTAAACAGCTAGCTACTAAATGAGTTCCCGTAGATAGCAACTGTTTTATAAGGCTCTCCGGTTCGCTTATTTCAAAAGTGGGAATCCTAAATATTGAGCCCATGGTAGAACGCAATGTCTTTGGGTTATATGGATCTGCAGATCCCTCCAGCAAAACAACCCCATCTCCCCCAGCTGCATCTAGTGTCCTTATAATACTGCCTACATTTCCAGGGTCTTGAACCCTATCTAAAATTACTAAAAAATACGAAGGCTTTTGCAATATATTTAATAGAGGTTTTGAATGCTTTTTAATAATAGCTATGACGCCTTGAGGGGTTTCCACGTCGCTTATCTGCTTGAAAATACCGTTAGATACATATACAGAATCGAATTGATTAACCGAAGCAGCTAAATTATCAATAGAAAAGTCCTCAGAAAAGATAAGTTTCTCAATGGGAGCCCCCTCCTGTATAGCCTCGTTAACTATTTTTATCCCTTCCACAAAATACATTCCGTAAGATTTTCTATATTTTTTTAAATGTAAAGCTTTAACTAATTTAACAATAGGATTTCGGGGACTAGTAATAACCATGCCTTGCATTTTAAATTCACTCCTGACTTCGATTTTCTAACCGGTTAATATCATCAGCGCTGCCAATTACCACTAGTACATCTCCTTTTTTTATGACATCATCCCCTTTCGGAGACACGTTCACCTGATTTCCATGTTTTATTGCCATCACATTAATACCGAAACGGACCCTCATGTTTAGTTCCCTAAGACTTTTATTTTCCCAGGAGGGCAAAGCTGTTATTTCTACCAGGCTGTAATCAGGAGATAGCTCAATGTAATCCAATACGTTTGATGAAACTAAATTATGAGCTACCCTCATCCCCATATCTCGCTCCGGGAACACCACTCTATCCGCTCCAATTTTATAGAGCACTTTTGCATGAAGGTCATTTTGTGCTTTGGCTACAACATACGGAATGCCCATTTCTTTACATAGCAGCGTAATTAAAATGCTCGATTGAATATCGGCTCCAATAGCAACAACTGCAACATCGAAATTTCTAAGCCCAATAGATCTTAGGGCAACTTCATCTGTAGCATCAGCTTGAACCGCATGGGTTACAGCGTCTGAAATAGATTGAATTATTTCTTCGTCTTTGTCTATAGCTAAAACTTCATAACCCATAGTATACAAGGTTCGAGCCACACTTGCTCCAAACCGTCCTAAACCAATAACCGCAAACTGCTTTCTGTTCACAGCCATATCCTCCTTTACTAGCCAACCATTACCTTACCCTCAGGATATCTAATAGAAGCCTTTTTCTTTAGCTGCAGCCTTGCGAATGCAACAGTTAAGGTCAAAGGCCCTACTCTCCCAATATACATGCTAATGATTATAAAAATCTTGCTTATTGTTTTCAATTGGGCATTATCGAAGCTTGCCAAACCGACAGTACCAAGGGCAGATGCTACCTCATATAGCAAATCAATGAAATTAACATCTTCAACAATTGATATTATCATAGTAATAAAAGCAAGTGTAACTATACTGATTAAAAAAATCGATACAGCTCGATAGACCGTTTCTACAGATAATCTTCTTCCAAAAGCTTCTACATCATTTTTTCCTTTAGCTACATTCATTAACATTAGCAATATTACGACGATAGTAGTAGTTTTAACTCCACCACCTGTTGATGCAGGTGAGGCTCCGATAAACATAAGGATGCTCGTTAATAGTTTTGATGCCGATGTTAAGCCTTCTTGAGGAATTGTATAAAAACCTGCTGTTCTAGTGGTTACGGATTGGAAAAGAGCCGCAAGTAGCTTTGTAGAAAGTTTGTATGGCTTTAGTGTATCATTATATTCAAGAACAAAAAAGAAAACACATCCACCGATAATTAAAATGCTAGTTCCTATAAGTACTAATTTCGTATGAAGTGACCATCTCTTAAAATTGAATCGATTTTTCCTGATATCAATAATTACAGTAAACCCCAATCCTCCCAATATAATGAGGCCCATTATAGTAAAATTAATAACTATATCACCAGTAAAATCCATAAGGCTATTGCCAAACAAATCAAATCCTGCATTGCAAAATGCGGAAATAGCATGGAATATGCTATAATAAATTCCCTTGGCCCACCCCAACATAGGGATAAACCGAAGAGCTAGTAATAAAGCCCCTATTCCCTCTATTATAAAAGTAGTTGATATTACAGTTTTTGTAAGGCGGACAACCCCTTCTAGGCTAAAATGATTTAGGGCCTCTTGCATTATAAGCCGCTCTTTCAAGGTTATTTTTTTACCCATAAGGAAAAAAACCATAGCGGCAATTGTCATAAAGCCTAATCCTCCCATTTGGATAAGCAGTATAATAACTATCTGGCCAAATAAGCTTAAATCATAAGCCGTATTTACGACAGTAAGTCCGGTCACGCATACGGCCGATGTAGCCTCAAATAAAGCGTTGATAAATCCCATGCTCTGCCCATCAGCAGAAGCTATCGGCAGGGAGAGCAACAGAGTCCCCACTAGTATCATTAAAGCGAAGCCTAAAGCCAATATTTGAGTTGGAAGCAAGTTTATATGTCTGCTCCTCATTCGTTTTCATCTCCATCAATATTATTTCTGAGCTTTTACTATATGTTAATTTCCAACCATTTATCATTTATACCCTTTCCTTAAATAAAAAAGACCTCATTTGAGGCCTTTTAATTTTATGCATTAAGACTATTTTTTGCTACTCCAACCAGCTGTGCAAAAGCATCTGGGTCGTTAACAGCCAGCTCTGCAAGAATTTTACGGTCTATAGCTACTCCAGCCTTACGAAGACCATTTATAAATCTGCTATAGCTGAGCCCATTAGCCCTTGCAGCTGCATTAATTCTAGCAATCCAAAGCTTTCTAAAATCTCTCTTTCTGAGCTTTCTCCCTGTATATGCATAGGCTAAAGAGTTCATTACTGCTTGATTAGGGGCTCTAAGTTGCTTTCTTTTTTATGCATAATAGCCTTTAGCTAACTTTAAAATCTTTTTATGTTTCTTCCTGGCATTTAATGCATTTTTTACTCGTGCCATATTCCATACCTCCTTTTCCTGCCACGATTATTTATACGGAATCAATTTTTTGATATTCTTTGCCTCTACAGCAGAAACATAAGCCGCTTTTCTTAGATTTCTCTTTCTCTTAGGTGATTTTTTAGTTAATATATGACTTTTATAGGCCTTCGCCCTCTTTATCTTTCCTTTTTTAGTTAAGGAAAATCTTTTTGCAGCCCCACGATGGGTTTTAATCTTAGGCATAGTGCCTCCTCCTCTCGTATTATGATTATTCTTTAGGTGCTAGAACCATTGTCATATTTCTTCCTTCTAGCTTAGCTTTCTTTTCTACAATATGATCTTGGGAAAGCATTGATAAAAACTTTTCCATAACTCCATACCCTATGTCAGTATGAGCCATCTCTCGACCTCTAAAACGTATTGACACCTTTACCTTATCGCCCGATTTTAGCCCGACGG
>CALGOY010000248.1 GCA_937960725.1 uncultured Bacillota bacterium | reverse complement strand
ATAAGTGTTTGAGTCTTAGCACTTGACTACCAAGAGTGCTAATAATATAATTTTATATCATATCCTGAATTTGTCAAGTTTTTTCAAATTATTAGAATAAACCGACTTCCAAATTTTCAATGGAAACCGGTTCCAATTTCATTTATCCTTTTAAGATTTAAAATCCAGCTTAGCAAAGGCATAAGCTGCAAAAAGAAACAATTTAAGCTACAAGCAAAAGACGTACAAAACTATAAAGAAATAGGCCGCCTATAAATATTGATAATTGAACCCTAAGCCGAAAAAGCAAAAAAAAAGAGGGCAGGTACTTTTATCAATATCTGCCCTCTTCTTTATTTCGCTATTTACTTAACCGTCAGCTTGAAGGTTTTTATCTCATAGGGCTTTATCTGGAAGGAGAATTTATTCCCCTGCACATCTACAGGCTGAATATCCTTCTCCATCAAGTTGCATTCTACCACTTTGGACAGTGGTTTAAAGAATGTCAGCGTTACATCGGAGCGCCTATTATAGCATTCGTACAGTCTAATAATCAAATCGTCGCTATCCTCTGCCTTCTTTACAGTCTCTACAATTACATTGTCGCAGTCTACGCTTATCATGGACAGCGCTGAAGGCAATACCCCTTCATGGGCCTGCTCTACCCTTGCATAGGCCGGCACATTCAACTGATATCCCATTTTAACCGTATTTCCTTCTCTCCAACCTCCCGCATGGGGATAGAGAGAATACACAAACCTATGCTCCTCACGGTCTGCTTCGGGATTAGGATGCATTCCTGACTTCAGGAGGGTAATCCGCATAACTCCATCCTTGATGTCATACCCATACTTGCAGTCATTAAGCAGGCTTACTCCGTATCCATCTTCTGATAAATCCGCCCATTTATGGGCGCATACTTCAAATCGTGCCAGATCCCAGGAAGTATTCCAGTGGGTAGGCCTCTCCACGTTTCCGAACTGAATATCATAGGTTGCCTTATCCGCACGTATATCTACGGGGAAAGCCGCCTTTAGTAGCACTTGGTCTTCCTTCCAGTCTATAAAGGTATCAAAATCTATCCGTGGGATATCTTCGTAGATATAGATGTTCTGAATGATGGTAGAATCCATAAATTTCTTATATATTCTTACTCCGCCTCGCACAGGGCCATTTTCCAGAACTTCTACTTTCTCTACCTCATCCACTTCCCACATCTTCTCTCGATAGTATATATCAATATCCCAGTTATCCCAATTCATAGGCTTATCTTCAAATGCCTGAATTTGATTGCCCCGCTGTCCTGCCTGTAAAAGCTCTCGATTATTCACTTTATCAAATATGGAGGTAAAAGTTCCCTTATCATCTATTTCCATAGAGAAATATTTGTTTTCTAAGCGATTGGAGCTTACTTTCATAGAAGTAGTATGCTCTACCTTTTCATCCCTCAGGGTATATGCTTTATATCCCTTTGAAGGTAACCCCCTAGCAAAGAACATAGCCTTTGTTTTGTCATTTTCCTTTATCAGCTGACAGGGCAGTAGCTCTCCATTGTCATCTAATACACATGGATTCTGCATACCAGCAGGTACATCAAAGGTTACAATATCATCTCTGTCAAAGGGCAAGGTATTGTACACAACTACCGATTGCTCTTTTAAGCCTATCTGCGATCCGATATCACTCATCGCCCTAGTTGCTAATTCATTGCCGATATTTAACACTTCCTCATAATGCTTATCTGAATCCTCATAAACCTCTTTAATAGAAGATCCAGGTATTATATCATGGAACTGGTTAAGTAATATTAACTCCCAACCCTTGTTAATAGCCTCCTGGGGATATTCGTTTCCTAATAGCATAGATAGGGAAGACAAAAATTCCGTATCCTGATAGAGGAACTCGCTCTTTCTGTTATAGCGCTTATTTCGAGCCATGGAGGTATAGGTTCCCCTATGGTATTCTAGGTACAATTCCCCTACCCATTTAGGCAGATATTTTGAATCCTTTACCGTCTCCTCCAGCTTCTTGAAGTAATTCCTTACGGTATCCATCTTCACCTTGGGAGCGCCTGGTATACCCCTGCTTAGTCTCCTTCCATTTTCAAGCATTTCCCTAGTAGGACCGCCTCCACCATCTCCGAAGCCATAAGCAATCAACACGTCATTATTGATATTTTTCTGCTGATACCTCTGCCAAGCTCCCATAACCTGGGAAGCATTTAGATTGCCATTATAAGTAGTTCCATGGGATGTAGGCACCTGTTCATAATCTCGCGTCGTTATAAAATGAGTTAATATTTCCGTTCCGTCTATTCCCCGCCACATAAAGGTATCATAGGGTAATTTATTGTACTGATTCCAGCTAATCTTTGTCGTCATAAAATAATCTATATCCGACTTTTTCAAAATCTGGGGCAAAGCAGCGCTATAGCCGAACACATCCGGCAACCAAAGGATGCGGTTTTCTACCCCAAACTCTTCTCGGAAAGATCTGGTGCCAAATAATATCTGACGTACCAGAGACTCCCCAGAGCTTAGATTACAGTCTGCCTCTACCCACATAGCACCGTCGGCTTCCCATCGGCCTTCTTTGATTCTTTCCTTAACTTGATTGTAAACTTCTGGATAATCTTCTTTCAAAAATTTATATAGCTGTGGCTGGCTGGATATAAAAATATATTCCGGATACTCCTCCATAAGCCTTAAAACAGTAGAAAAACTTCTGGCTACTTTTTCGCGAGTTTGAGCCAAAGTCCATAGCCATGCTACGTCTATATGAGTGTGGCCTACACAGGTAGCCTCAGCTTCCTGCTCACCACATATCTTTTGATAAAACTCTTCCTCTAAATATTTTTCGGCCTTCTCAACGGAATCATAAAACAATGGAGAAAGGGGTTTTCGAAAATCCAGTAGGTTAATAGCATTATTCAATGCAGTTAGAATATCTATCCGCTTTTTATCATCTTCAGGCAGTTTCTCAGCAACCTCCAGCGGAACGTTTATGTCGTAATATAGCTTGCGAATCTTTGTATCTACAACCACTAAATCTACTAACAAATCTAACTTAGCATCTATCATACCGCCGTATGCATGGAGATCTATCGTATAGCTATCCCCAGCCTTAGCCTCATGGGATAATATTACTTCTCGGTGATTCTGATCCAGCCCCTGCATCAAAACGCCGTTGACAAATGCAATAAACTGAGGATTAGTGGCATCCCAACCACCGATACCCGTATGTACAATAAGGGCAACCGTCTTACCATCCATATTCTCTGGAATAGTCACTTTAGTGCGGAACCAGAAATGTTTATCCCGGCCGCCCCAGCGCATTTCTCCGCCTATAAAATCTTTCCATGGCGATGGTGAGGCATCAACTTCTTCTGGGTTTTTATAAGCTCCCTCTTTCATCTTAAAGTCCTTAATCCCTATTTTATCCTGATAAATATAGGTCTTTAACTCTTGTGCAATCTTCTTAATCCTTCCCAGTTGAAAAAATATATCTTCTCTCCCCTTTCCAGCCGTATCTAAATTTTTTGTTGTTATTATACCATTTTTTACCCAAAAACTCAAAAATACACAGACTATTATTATTCTTTTGCCGCCCTTGCCATCGCTAACATGTTAGCAGGAGGAATATTCGGCAAAATTTCTTCATGGCTCGGCGATAACACTATATTAGGTCCTAATATATCTCTTACTCGCTTGACCTCATCTGAAACCTCTCCAGGAGTAGCATCTACAATAAAACTTTGTGCATCAATACCTCCTACAAAAACCAAATCATCTTTATACTGCGCCAGCTCTTGAGCTGACATACCTCTTGCTTGGGCTTGAATTGGATGAAGTGCGTCTACACCAGCCTCTATTAAGTCAGGAATAACCTTATATATGGAACCACAAGAGTGGAGCATAATCTTTTTATTGTACTTTTTACCAACCTCTATAAGCCTTTTAAGAGAGGGAAGTACAAACCTTCTAAAGTTTTCCGGAGAAATAAATAAATCCAACTGTGTACCAAAATCATTACCAAAAAACATAATGTCTGCTCTATCCCCAAGTCCAGCAAAAAACTTTTCATTAGCTGCTACATAGAAATCCACTACTCTCTCTGTAACCGCCTCAACTATCTTGGGATTCTCATACATCTTGATAAAATAATTTTCCATGCCAAAAAAATCCGCGATAAGATGAAAAAACGAAGACCACATGCCGGTAAATATAGCCTTGTCTTGATGTTTATCAATCTCATTATAAATTTCAGTAAAATCACAGTAATCAGGATCTGGCCAAGGATAGGCTTCTATGTCTTTGATAGTTTCTACTTCTGCAAAGCAACCAGCAGAGCTCAACGAATTTCTCTCTATCCCATAGCTCGGATTAAAGGCCGGATAGCCTTCAGGATGCTTATACCCTCGATCTGCTGGAATCCATCTGCAATCATCATCTAAAAAATCGTAAATTGCTTCACGAGTTGGCTCAATTCCCCATTCAGCGGCAAAAATAGGTACAGTTTTCTCATTGGGATGTCCTGTCCAAAATGCTTTATAAT
>CALGOY010000247.1 GCA_937960725.1 uncultured Bacillota bacterium | reverse complement strand
CTCTACTTGCTTTTTAGTACTTAGGACAATTCCTTTTATTTTAATAATTTCATCGCCCGCTCTACTACATTTTCTACTGTAAAGCCAAACTCTTTGAATAGAACCTCTCCGGGAGCTGAAGCTCCAAACTGGTCTATGGATATTATATCTCCATCGAAGCCCACATACTTATGCCAACCAAAGGAAGAACCGGCTTCAACAGCAAGGCGGGCTCTCACATTGCTGGGCAGAACCTTTTCCTTATACTCTTCCGGCTGCTCCTCAAAGATCTCCCAGCTGGGCATGCTAACCACCCTGGCATCGATGCCTTTCTCTTTTAGAACCTTTTGTGCTTCATATACAAGCTCCACTTCAGAGCCGGAAGCCATGAGGATAATATCTGGAGTATCTTTTTCTGAATCAACGAGAATATATGCTCCTTTTAAGGCATCCTTTCCTGTTTCTTCATATAGGGGAACATTCTGCCTAGTAAGCACTAGAGCCGTTGGACTATCTTTTCTGGTTAGGGCAGCATACCATCCTGCGGCTGTTTCCTTAGAATCCGCTGGTCTAAACACGGTGAAGTTAGGAATGCTTCGAAGGGATGCTAACTGCTCTATGGGCTGGTGGGTTGCTCCGTCCTCTCCTACACCTATACTATCATGGGTGAGAACATAAACCACTGGCAACTTCATCAAAGCTGACATTCTCATGGCAGCCTTCATATAGTCGCTGAAAACGAAGAATGTCGCCACAAATACTCTCAAACCGCCGTGCAGAGCTATTCCATTTGCCATCGCTGCCATTGCATGCTCTCGGATTCCAAAGTGTAGATTTGATCCACTGCGATCCTCCGCTGAAAAATCGCCCCTTCCCTTCATCTCGGTTTTATTGGACGGCGCTAAGTCAGCTGAACCTCCAATAAGGTTTGGAATAACTTTTGCCAGCCGGTTAATAACTTCTCCAGAGGAAGATCTGGTAGCCGTCGCCCCGTCAAATTTCCAAAAGCTCTCATCATTTAGCAAGTCAACAGGCAGTTCATCGCTATGCCACAATTCCCATTCTTTGGCAAGCTCTGGATATTCTTTTTTATAAGCTTCCCATTTTTTCTGCCATTCTTTTTCAGCTTCTATTCCCTTATTCTTTATAGCCTCTAAGTGCTCCCTTACTTCTTCTGGCACATAGAATTCTTCCTCATAGGACCAACCAAGATACTCTTTAGTAGCCTTCAAGTTTTCTTCTCCCAAGGGCTCTCCATGGGCTGAAGCCGATCCTTGCTTAGCAGGGCATCCATAGCCAATCTGGGTCTTTATTTCTATGATAGAAGGCCTTCTCCGTTCTTCCCTAGCATTTTGAATCGCCTTATCAATGGCATCCAAATCATTCCCATCTTCTACCCTCTGAACATGCCATCCATAGGCTTCAAAACGCTTAAGAACATCCTCGCGGAAAGCAATATCGGTATCCCCTTCTATAGTTATGGCGTTAGAATCGTATAGAACGATTAACTTCCCGAGCTCTAGGGTACCTGCTAAAGAAGCAGCTTCAGCAGTGATACCTTCCATCAGGCAGCCATCGCCTGTAAGTACGTATGTATAGTGATCAACGATCTCATAACCAGGACGGTTGAACTTTTCCGCCAGGTATGCTTCTGCCAACGCCATACCCACGGCATTCGCAAATCCTTGTCCCAAAGGTCCAGTAGTGGTTTCAACCCCTACGGTATGTCCATATTCTGGATGACCTGGAGTCTTGCTTCCCCATTGTCTAAATCTTTTTAACTCCTCCATCGGCAGATCGTAGCCGAATAAATGGAGAAGGGAATAAATCAACGCTGAAGCGTGCCCTGCAGAAAGAATAAACCGATCCCGATCTACCCATTTGGGATTTGTAGGATTGTGCTTCATGTGACGAGCCCATAGGGTATAAGCTATAGGCGCTGCACCCATAGGCATTCCTGGATGTCCAGATTTCGCCTTCTCTACCATTTCTGCAGAAAGAATGCGAATGGTATTAACGGCTTTTTGTTCTATTTGACTCATTTTTTACCTCCTATTCCCAAAAATATAATATATGGAATCTTACATATTTTTTCATACTGTTCGAAAAATATTACAAGCTCTTTGACACCTGCACGCTTTAAAGCCGATTCCAATTCTCCCCATAGATTATAGCATACTTTTCATCATCGTGACAACACATCGAACAACATCACTAAAATAATTTTAAAATTTTTTTATTTTGCATGTTTATTTTTTATAAAACTGGTTACTATAATAATGTAAGTTACCCAAACCCCCAAACCCCTTACATAAAGAGCCGCGACTAAAAAGGTCGCGGCTCTTTGTTTTAACTATTCCCGCGTCCTCAACGGAAGCCACTCCAGCACCCTTTGAATTTTTTTATCCCAGTAGCCCCATTCATGATCCCCTGGTTCTTCTTCATAAGTGAGTTCAAGCCCTAATTCTCTAGCCCAATCCCTAAATCTTATATTATCCTCATACAAAAAATCCTCTGTACCGCAGCATTGGAAAAGCATCGGCTAAAGCTCCAGAGAGGCTAGCAGCGGCAGCAAATTTATCTGGACATCTTAAAGCCAGCTTAAAAGCTCCATAGCCTCCCATTGACAGACCTGCTACAAAATTGTCCTCCCTAGCATCTGAGAGCGGGAAGAAAGACCTGGCTATAGCTGGCAGCTCTTCGCTGACAAAGGTCCAGTAATTATAGCCGTTTGCCATATCGGTATAAAAGCTCCTATGTACAGCGGGCATAACTACCGCTATCCCTAAGGAAGCTGCATACCGCTCGATAGAAGTCCTACGCATCCAAATGGTGTGATCATCGGATAATCCGTGGAGTAGGTATAATGTAGGATGCTTTTCACTAAAGCTCTTGCCCTCCATTCCGATCTGCCCTGAGGTACTCTGGGGCAGGATAACATTCATGGAAGTAGAAAGGCCTAAAACTTCAGAAAAAAAGCCACATTGGATAAAGGCCATGTATTATTGACCCCCATTTCTAAAATTTAATTAGATTAAGTCCAATTTCATCGCTAAATTCTCTATCTATGGCCCCATCTATTACATCTACAATCATTTCACAGGTGGCGCTGACTACTGCTGAATTTAGATGGCCGCCATATACCTGATGCTTTTCATCTGCAATACTAATATGAAGGTGCAGATAAGTTTCACCCTTCATAGTAGATATATTTCCATTTAGCCCTATGATCTCAAAATCCCCAGTCAGCTCCGAAGAATAATATTTTTTCTCAGAGGTTTTGAAAAGACCTATCGTAACCTTGTTTACAGCTCCAATAGCACTGACCCTGCCCAGCTTTATTCCCTGCTGCTTACAAAAGTTCATCAGGGTATCGACTATTTCCTCTCCCTTGTCCATCCTTATTACATACTTATTGCCAAACTTGCGGTACTCCATTTTCCTTCTCCTTTCTTTATTATTCTCAGCCCCCAATGCCCTTACATAAATTACATATCACAACAATTGTATCAAATCCGACAATCTCTCTACAACAATGTCCGGCTTAACAGAAGCTTCTTCTAAATCCTCCAGCTTCGTCTCCCCGGTAAGTACTAAGAGGCTGGTAACTCCATGGTTATATCCGATAGCTATATCCGTATATAGCCTATCCCCTATAAATATCATCTCCTCTGGCTTACATTTTAAATAATCTATTATGTAATCTAAAGTTTCACGATATGGCTTCCCTATATATTTCGGCTGAACTCCCGTAGAAGCTGTAATAAAAGCACATATAGCTCCGCAATCCGGTATAAATCCATCTTCGACAGGACAGTTCAAATCAGGATGGGTTGCAATAAAAGGCTTGCCTTCCCTGATAAAATCGCAAGCAATAGTAAGCTTTTCATAGGTAATCGTAGTGTCAAATCCGACTACCACCAGGTCGGGCTCTTCCTGTACTAGATTAATGCCCCTCCTGGCAAAGTCCTCCTCCAACATGGGGGTGCCTAAAAGATAGACTCTCGGATCCTCATAATGCTTTTTTAGATAATCTACCGTTACCATCCCAGATGTGACTACCTTATCTTCTTCTACATAGCAGCCCATACTAGCCAGCTTATCCACGTATACTTTAGAATTTTTAGAAGAATTGTTAGTAAAAAATAAAAAGTCCCTACCCGTATCCTTTAGATGCTGGATAAACTCCAAAGACCCTTCAAGCAGCCTATCCCCCAGATAAAAAGTTCCGTCCATATCTAAGATGAAATACTTCTTGCTATTTAATTTATCCTTATCTACCTTCACGCCAGCACCTCATTTCTATGTGCTTATGCATTAATCTTAGAGCCATACATTTGCAAAAGTTGCATTTAGCTTAGCATCAGTATGCTCTTTTGCCGCTAAACAAGGCTATTTTAAGTATAACACATCCCAAATATTTTAGGCAAGCTATGCAAACTTCAGACTTAACAGCTGACATTTTCGACTTTTTATGCTAAAGTATATATGCTAAATTGCAAAAAAATTAAAATACTATGGAGGGTCTCATGCATCAGACAAAACACAAAAATAGAACGCTAAATTAGCTCAGCCCCTTTGGGGCTTGGTAAGCGACTGGATTCGGTCTGTCCGCAAGATATTTCTCCTATGCTTTACAGTAGCTATTATTTTATTTCAATCGATTCCTTTTGTACATTCAGTCCTATTTACCGGAATAATATTTGCCCTATTTACCTTCTTTGAATCTCCTCTAAGCCCACTTTTAGATAGCTGGATTATTCAAAGCATTCGGGAAGAAGCTTCTATCCCGTATGGATCTATCCGCAATCATACATCGATAAACGTACTGTTTCCTTCCTTTGCAGCGATAGGGATATGCACCATGCTTATAAGCAGCCGGATTAACGAGGATAATCCCGTATCGACTGCTATGGCTGCTAAAGATTTAAAAGTCGGAAGGCTTTTGAAAAATTACCGATATCTAGCCTTTTTATTGTTCTCCGTCGTTATATATATTCCCCATAAAGCTTCTAGCTCCTTCCTCCCCAATCTAATAGAATCCGTGGGAGGAACGAAGGCAGATGTTGCGCTTGCATCATCCCTTACTGCCTTTGCGGAAGTACCTATGTTTCTTATGAATACAAAGCTGCTAAAAAAATTTAAGCCTACCCAGCTCATTCTGGCCTCCGCTGTATTCTTCATACTGCGCCAGATAGGCTGCCTTGTGGCTGCAACCCCAGCTCAAGTTATACTGGTACAGATCCTTAACGGAGCTGCCTTCGCCCTCTTTCTAAACGGTGCTGTCTATTATATTGATTCCTTGGCTCCCGATGAATTAAAAGCTACCGCCCAGACCGTCGCAACATCGCTATATGTAGGTGCCAGCGGAATCATAAGCAGTTATGGCGGGGGATGGGTTATCGACAATCTAGGACTTGCTGCTCTACACCGTGCTGGAGCTTATATTAGCTTAGGAATAACTGCTCTATTTGTAGCTTCCTTCCCTATAATCGATAAAATAGAGCAGCGGAATAGAAAAACCCAGGAGGCTGCTGTAGAGTCATATAAACAAGTTTGAGTTGAGGATTATTTAATTAATCCTCAAACAACTCCTCCATCAATTCATCTATATACCGCCTCCTGGCCCGAGTGTCTTCAGCTAGCAGAGTTGCTTTATTGCCTTCAATTAATACCAGGCTCCCTTCCGAGACATTTGAAGGCAGATTGGAAATGGGTATATCTATGATAGCTCCATCCTCCAGCTCTATTACCGCCCAATCCCCTTCAAAGCGATCGATAACGCCCTTCTTGCCCATATTGGCAACCTCCTTCTACAAGATAGTATTATCTATCTGAAATAAAAGGATATCTCCTCCCCATCAGATGTTGCCACAACAGTTCCATCTTCATCAGTCCTGTAGATGACAACTCCCAATTGGTCTAGGAGCTCTATGGTCTCAGCGTGGGGATGCCCATATTTATTATCCTCTCCCACCGTAATAACTGCAAAAGTTGGATTAACTGCTTTCATATAATCCGGTGTACTGGAAGTTGATGAGCCGTGATGCCCGATTTTTATAACATCCGCTTCTATAGGAGCCCCGCTTCCTAGTATAGCCTCTTCGCTTCTCTTCTCTGCATCCCCTTGGAATAAAAAAGCAGTATTCTGATATACCAGCCTTATTACGATAGAATAGTCGTTAAGATTATCCGATTCAAGGCTCCCTTCAGGGGCTAATATTTTAGCATCCACCCCTTCCAACGGTATATCCATCCCTGCAACCGCACCCTTGATTTTCAAACCTTTTCTTTTAATAGCCAATAGTACATCTTCATAAGTTTTTGTAGTATGGGCAACTTTAGGCATATAGATCGAACCGATGTCAAAATTATCGATAACTACATCTAAGCCGCCTATATGGTCTTTATGGGGATGAGTTCCTACTAAAACATCGATTTTGCTGATCCCCTGCCCCTGTAGATACTCCTTAACCACATCTGCTTTGCTGTTGCTTCCTGCATCTATCAGCATAGTTTGCCCCCTAGGAGTTTGAATCAATATGGAATCCCCCTGTCCAACGTCTATAAAGTGGACCGTAAGCAAATCGGCAAGCTCTGTTTGAGTGGAAGACTCCTGTGGCAGTTCCTCTAGTAATAGGGAACATCCAACCAATCCTAGACATATAAATAATGTAGACAATAATAAAAAGATCCTAGCAAAACTTTTCACAACAATCCTCCTGTCTTTACCTTGCTACTCTAAGATACCTCCAGCAAATCCACTGTACTCATCTAAAAACCACTCGGCTGCCTTAGTCATATAAACAGCTATCTCATTTCCCTTAAATGAAAATGTTATTTTAAGCGACCCGAGATAGATATCCGTTATATATACAAGCATGTTGAGCTTATGCTCTTCTACCCATGCTGCAGATGAGAGGCAATCATAGCTCCTTCCCCATGGGGTCCCGATTTTCTCCCCGAAATAATGTTTCTCAGGGAAAGAATCTTGAACTGTCTTTCCAATGCCAAATTTAAGCTTATGATGGCCCGTAGCATTTTCATATTCCCATGTTCCTTCATCGCCATCAAAAATTAAGCGCATTCTCCTTATTTTCATAGGATTATCATTTAATCTGTACCATTTAGAATTAACTTTCTCCACAAAAGGCGATGTTAGATTGCCCCGTTGGGGTAATATTTTAAGATTTTCGATTTTTTCCTTCAGCCTAGCATAGGCCTGCTCATCACAAGGCAGCTGAGAATCCACTATTTTGCTGTATATCTCATCGAAGAAAACATCGGTAATACTTGGTCTTTCAGTTTCCGAGCCCTGTGTGTCAGATATACAAGCGAATAGAAGTTCTTTATCTGGAAAACAAAGGGCAAATTGGGATCCCATACCTCTAAAAGAAAAGCCATTATACTTCTCCCGCCAAATTTGATAGCCATATCCTTGGCTGCCCTGGATAGAGTTGTCAATTTGCTTAGATGTAGCTTCTGTAATGTATTCCTCCGATATTAGCTGCTTTCCATTCCAACGGCCCTTGTTCATACATACATAAGCCAACTTAGCCATATCCCTCAATGTGCAGATAACTCCTGAGCCACCCCAGGATGTTCCTTCTGGCGTTTTGATGCACCAAGCATCCTTAGAAAATCCTATAGGGTCTAATAATTTGTCCCGCATATACTCCAGGAAAGGAACTCCACTAATCCGCTCTACTATAGTATTGAGAATAACTGTAGCAGCAGTATTATAATGAAAAATTGTCCCTGGCGGATGAGTCGGCTGTTTGTTGAAAAAAGTAGCAGCCCAGTCC
The DNA here is from genome assembly GCA_937960725.1 of uncultured Bacillota bacterium. Lineage (GTDB taxonomy): Bacteria > Bacillota > Clostridia > Caldicoprobacterales > UBA3941 > CALGOY01. The sequence goes on along the minus strand of CALGOY010000247.1, from coordinate 724 downwards.
TTATCTTGGGGTGTATAAGTGGTATGAGAGTGGGGCGTCGCCATCATTAAAAGATCCCTTATCGTGGTTTCAGCTATATAGGGATGGATATTCTGATGGGCTTTATCCTCGAAAAATTTCACAATGGGATCATCTAGTTTAATCTTCCCTTCATCAATCATCAATCCTATAGCTAAAGCCACGAAGCTCTTGCTTATCGAATACATGCGATGCATGCTGTCTGCTGTATATGGAGCCCAATAACCCTCTGCAGCTATTTGCCCCTTTCTCAGCAATAGGAAGCCGTGCATACATATCTGTTCCCGGTCGATTCTCTCCAAGAAGTTGTAGATCGCAGAAGAAGGAATTCCTAAACTTTCAGGCGAAGGCGCAAAAGAAAACAGCTTATTTTCACCCATATACTCGGTACCTCCTCATAAATTAATATTTTTTCTGGCTTTGCCCTGCTAAAAACTAAAATTGGATTGACTATATCCGGTTTTCCTAATATAATGATATATAGATGTTTGCTATTTTATATAATTTTCATAAGGGGTGATTAATGTGAAAACAATAAAAAAATATGCATGGCTGGTATTGCTTCTGTTTGTAGTAGGAGGGATAATCTATCCCCCTATCGGAGTTGTTGCAATTATATGCATGCTAGCTCCCGTTGTTACTGCCCCTTTCATGGGTAGAAGATGGTGCGGCAATTTCTGCCCTAGGGGCAGTCTAAATGACACTA
>CALGOY010000246.1 GCA_937960725.1 uncultured Bacillota bacterium | reverse complement strand
TACTGAAGATCAGCTTGATGCTATCTTGACACGGATGGAAGCTGAAGTGGGCGATTTGCTTTTATTTATTGCAGATACTGATTCAGTGGTATTCCAGGCTTTAGGTCATTTGAGGTTGGAGATTGCTAGAAGGCTTAATATCCTAAATCCCTCCGAGTACAATTTATTGTGGATTACCGAATTCCCGCTGTTAGAATATGATGCAGACGAAGGACCGTATGTAGCAAAACACCATCCTTTTACATCTCCGGTGGATGAAGACATACAATTTTTGGAGACTCAGCCGGAGAAAGTTAGAGCCAAGGCCTATGATATCATATTAAACGGGGTAGAAATCGGGGGAGGAAGTATTCGAATTCATAATGCTTCGCTGCAGGAAAAGATGTTTAAAGCTTTAGGCTTTAGCAAGGAAAAAGCATGGGAGCAGTTTGGATTTTTATTGGAAGCATTTAAATATGGTACTCCGCCCCATGGTGGAATTGCCTATGGCTTTGATAGGCTTGTAATGCTTTTAGCAGGACGAAATACAATCAGGGATGTTATTGCCTTCCCCAAGGTTCAGAATGCATCTGACCTTATGACCGGAGCTCCCTCTGAAGTGGATCTAAGACAGCTGGAAGAGCTACATATAAAAATAAAAGAATAATATTATAATATTTATATATTTATATGTTTAATTATCTGATTACTGGTTAAATATAAAATAAAGGTGCTCTGATAAAAGGAGTAGGGATGGGATTTAATGAAAGAAAGAGGGCAAATTGTAGAAGTAACAGAAGATGGCCTAGCGGTTGTAAAAATAAAGAGGAGCTCCTACTGTAGCTCCTGTGGAGCGTGCAATATGGGAGCCCACCAAGATGAAATGTTGCTTACGATTCCCAATAGGTTGAAAGGGGAGCCAGGGGATTTAGTGGAGCTAGATCTAGAAGCAACTTCTATTTTAAAGGCTTCTGCTATAGTCTACCTAATCCCCCTAGCAGCTCTACTTATTGGTGTAGTATTAGGTTATGTATTGGCCTATCGGGTAAATGGGAATGCCGAGCTGTTTGGCGCCATAGGCGGCATACTTATGGCTATTTTAGCCTTTTTAGGAATACGAATGATGGAACCTATATTTAGACGACAAAGGAAATATTCTCCCCAAATGGTAACCATAATTAAACAATTTTCGAAAGGAGATGGATCAAATGGCTAATGGCAACGTTATTACTCTAGATTCTCAAAACTTTGAGTCCGAAGTAATACAATCAGACATACCGGTTTTGGTTGATTTTTGGGCTTCTTGGTGCGGGCCCTGCAGGATGATAGCGCCTATAATAGATCAGCTAGCCGATGAATTTAAAGGCAAAGTTAAAGTAGGTAAGGTAAATGTCGATGAGCAAAGGGATTTAGCAGGAAAGTATAAGATTATGAGCATCCCTACCCTTATTTTATTTAAAGACGGGCAGATTTTAGATCAGATAACAGGCGCCAGACCTAAGGGAGAACTAGAAAAATTTATACAGAAAGCCCTATAATTCAAATAGTCCATAGTTTTTAGAAAGAGCTATAGATTAAAAAAGCTGGGTCAATCCCAGCTTTTTTATTTAAGTTAATCTACAGCTAAAGAATTTATATAAATCCTTGTAAATTTTGCACGAAATTATTATAATTATACTAACATCCTGAACTTTTTTTATAAATTTTTAGAAAATGTTTGGAGGTAGGCATTAAATGATTCAGTTGAAAGAAATATCAAAAGTAGATCCTGAAGTTGCTGAAGCTATAGAAAAAGAGTTGATTCGGCAACAGACCCATTTAGAATTAATAGCTTCTGAGAATTTTGTCAGCACGGCAGTCATGGCTGCCATGGGTACCCACTTGACGAATAAATATGCAGAGGGTTATCCCGGAAGGCGCTATTATGGCGGTTGTCAGTTTGTTGACATAGTAGAGAATTTAGCTATTGAAAGAGCCAAAGAGCTGTTTGGAGCAGAGCATGTAAATGTCCAACCTCACTCTGGAGCTCAGGCGAATACAGCAGTATATTTTGCTGTGCTCAAGCCTGGAGACACTATAATGGGCATGAATTTAGACCATGGAGGGCACCTTACTCACGGTAGTCCTGTCAATATCTCCGGTAAGTATTTTAATATTGTGGCCTATGGTGTGGATCCAGAAACGGGATATATTGACTATGATAAGTTAAGGGAATTAGCTTTAAAACATAAACCAAAGATGATAGTAGCAGGGGCCAGTGCCTATCCTAGAATAATAGATTTTCAAAAGTTTCACGATATTGCAAAAGAAGTTGGGGCATACCTGATGGTAGATATGGCCCATATAGCTGGATTGGTAGCAGCTGGACTTCATCCCAATCCCGTGCCTTATGCTGATTTTGTTACAACTACAACCCACAAGACCTTGAGAGGTCCCAGGGGCGGTATGATTTTGTGTAAGGAAGAATACGCTAAGGCGATTGACAAGGCCGTCTTTCCGGGAACTCAAGGAGGACCTTTGATGCATGTGATAGCTGCTAAGGCGGTTTGTTTTAAGGAAGCTTTAGAGCCTGAATTTAAGAGTTATCAGGAGCAGATAGTAAAAAATGCCCAAGCCTTAGCCCAAGGATTAAAAGACGAAGGTTTTAATTTGGTATCCGGTGGAACTGATAACCATCTGATGTTAATAGATCTGAGAAATAAGGGTATTACCGGTAGGGATGCAGAGAAGAAGCTAGATCAAGTAGGTATTACCGTTAACAAAAATACGATCCCCAATGATCCTCAAAAACCTTTTATAACCAGTGGAATTAGAATTGGTACTCCTGCTGTTACAAGCCGGGGTATGGGTGAAGAGGAGATGGTTAAAATCGCTAAAGCGATTTCGCTGGCCTTATCTGATCAAGAAGAACAGGCAGCGGAAATGGTAGAAAAGCTCTGCAGTGAATATCCCTTATATCCAGATGTGCTTATAAAATAACCCAATCTAAAGATAAGATGGCTTTTTGCCATCTTATTTTTTAGTGTCTATAATATTAGTATAATTTTAGATAATTTTTGCCGGGATTTAGGAGGGAAGATGCCGTGAAAGATAACATGCCTCTGGCGGTGAGAATGAGACCTGAAAGTTTAGAGGAATTTGTTGGCCAACAACACATAGTAGGTAAAGGCAAATTATTATATCGCGCTATTAAGGCAGATAGATTGCCTTCAGCTATATTTTATGGTCCGCCAGGGACTGGAAAGACAACCCTTGCCCGCATTATCGCAAATGAAACTAAATATGCTTTCAAACAATTGAATGCGGTTACTGCAGGAGTTAAAGAAATTAGAGAGATAGCTAATGAAGCGCAAAATTACATTTTAAATCCAAAAGGGAGGGTCATACTTTTTTTTGATGAGATACACCGGCTTAATAAAGGACAGCAGGATGTCCTACTACCATATGTTGAAAATGGTACTATTATTTTAATAGGAGCTACTACTGAAAATCCATATTTTGAGGTAAATAAAGCCTTATTGTCGAGGACGACGCTGTTTAAGTTTCATCCGCTTAAAGATGAAGATATTAGGCTAATAATAGAGAGATGTTTATGTGATAAAGGAAAAGGATTGGGGAATTATAAAATCAAAATTGATAATGAAGCCATAGAGCACTTTATAAACATGAGCGACGGCGATGCTCGGGTAGTATTAAATGCTTTGGAACTGGCGACATTGACTACAGAGCCAGATAAGGATGGCTATATAAATATAACGTTGGAAGTTGCCCAAGAATGTATTCAACAGAAGGCTTTAAAATATGATAAAGATGGGGACAACCGTTATGATATTGTAAGCGCATTTATAAAGAGTATGCGCAATTATATGGAGCCAGATGCAGTTCTTCATTGGCTTGCCCGTTTGATTGAAAGCGGCGAAAAACCCGAGTATATAGCAAGAAGAATAATAATTGCTGCTGCCGAAGATGTGGGACTGGCCAATCCTGCGGCTCTCCAGGTAGCCGTTGCAGCAGCCCAGGCAGTGGAACGGGTGGGCTGGCCTGAGGCTAGAATTATTTTGGCTGAGGCAGCTCTAATGGTTGCCTGTTCCCCAAAATCCAATGCTGTATACATGGGGATTGAAAAAGCTTTAGAGGATGTTAGGAATAAAAAAATCGGTGAAGTACCGATAAATCTAAGGGACAGCCATTATAAAGGGGCAAAGGAGTTAGGCCATGGTAAAGGATATAAATATTCCCATGACTATCCTGGGGCAAGAGCTGTGCAACAGTATATGCCCTATGAGCTTCAGGGGACAAGGTATTATTTTCCTAAAGATTCAGGGGCCGAAGCTAGGATTAAACAAAGATTAGAAAAATTAGGCAAAATTTGACCAATTTAATGTTGACAAAAATACTCGGATATGCTAATATAAACTTGTTTTTAAAGTAGAGTAATTTACTCGGTTATGGAGGTGGGGTTGTTTGAAACTTTCTACCCGGGGGAGATATGGAGTTAAAGCCATGTTTGATCTAGCAACTAATCAACACAAGGGGCCGGTTTCCCTCAAAAGCATAGCTCAAAGGCAGAAACTATCAGAAGCATATCTTGAACAGCTTTTTGCCAACCTAAGAAAAGCAGGTTTAGTAAAAAGCGTCCGGGGTGCCCAAGGTGGCTATCTATTAGCAGATGATGCTGAAAATATAACTGTTGGTCAGATTTTAAGGACTTTAGAAGGTACAGTAGCTCCGGTAGAATGTGTAGATGATATGAATGGGAATGTGGATGAATGTCCAGATGCTGACAGCTGTGTTACAAGATTTGTTTGGGAAAAAATTCGAGATAGTATTAATGAAGTCGTTGATTCTATTACACTACAGGATATGATAGAAAAACTATAAATTTGTTAAATGTACTTATGGAATGGAAGGAGTCCTGGGTTATGGAACGAAAAGTTTACATGGATTATGCTGCTACAACACCTTTAAAAAGAGAAGTACTGGAAGAGATGTATCCTTATTTCTTCGAAGCTTTTGGCAATCCATCTAGTATTCACAGCTTTGGCAGAGAAGCTAGAAAAGCTGTAGATTTGGCTAGAGACAGGGTAGCTAAAGCTTTGAATGCAAAATCGGAAGAGATTTACTTCACCGGAGGAGGCAGTGAAGCTGATAACTGGGCGATTAAAGGAGTTGCCCTTGCCAATAGGAAAAAAGGAAACCATATTATAACATCTTCGATAGAGCACCATGCTGTTTTGCACACCTGTCAATTTTTAGAGAAGCAGGGTTTTAAAGTGACTTATCTTCCCGTGGATGAGTACGGTATGGTGGATCCTGAAGATGTAAGAAAAGCTATAAATTCAAATACTATACTGATTAGCATTATGTTTGCCAATAATGAAATAGGCACGATTCAACCCATTAAAGAAATAGGAGCTATAGCTAAGGAAAAAGGCGTCTATTTCCATACAGATGCAGTACAAGCGGTAGGCCATATACCTATCGACGTGCAGGAGATGAATATCGATTTGCTTTCACTGTCCGGCCATAAGATATATGGCCCTAAAGGAGTTGGAGCTTTATTTATCAGAAAAGGTGTAAAAATAACACCGCTAATGCATGGAGGCGCACAAGAGAGAAATAGGCGTGCAGGTACGGAGAACGTCCCTGGAATTGTGGGCTTAGGTAAAGCAGTGGAACTAGCTAATGAAAATATGGAAGCTAGCAACGAACGCTTAGTAAAGCTTAGGGATCGCTTGATTGAGGGAATATTTTCAAAAATCGATCATGTTCGCCTCAATGGCCATCCTACGAAGCGACTGCCTGGTAATGTTAATATGAGTTTTGAATATATAGAGGGCGAAGCGCTATTATTGAGCCTTGATCTGAAGGGTGTTGCTGCTTCCAGTGGTTCGGCATGTACATCTGGCTCTTTGGATCCTTCCCACGTTTTACTAGCTATCGGATTGAGCCATGAGATAGCCCACGGTTCTCTTAGACTAACCCTTGGAGACGAGAACACAGAGGAAGACGTAGATTATGTACTGGAAGTGCTTCCTGATATAGTAAATAGATTGAGAGCTATGTCTCCATTATTTGCAGCAAAAGAAGGAGGATGTAAATATGTATAGTGAAAAAGTAATGGATCATTTTATGAATCCTAGAAATGTAGTGAAAATTGAAAATCCAGACGGTGTAGGGGAAGTTGGTAACGCAAAATGTGGAGATATTATGAGAATATATTTAAAGATAGAGGACGATATTATTAAAGATGTTAAATTTAAAACCTTTGGCTGCGGGGCTGCTATTGCAAGCAGCAGTATGGCTACCGAGCTTATAAAGGGTAAAACTATAGATGAAGCCCTGGCTATTACTAACAAGGCTGTTGCTGAAGCGCTAGATGGTTTGCCCCCTGTGAAAATGCACTGTTCAGTATTAGCTGAAGAAGCCATCAAGTCAGCCATAGAAGATTATAAGAGGAAGCAAAGCAGCAAGCAGGTGAATAAATGAATAAGAATAGAGTTTTAGTAGGCATGAGCGGGGGCGTAGACAGCTCTGTTGCCGCATATATCCTCAAGGAGCAAGGCTATGAAGTAATTGGAGTTACAATGCAGATCTGGCCGGATATGGATGACGAGGTGCGGGAGAGGGAGGGAGGATGCTGCTCCCTTTCTGCAGTGGATGATGCCCGCAGGGTTGCTAACCAGCTTGGTATTCCATATTACGTAATGAATTTCAAAGAGGTGTTTGAAAGAAAGGTCATCGACTACTTTGTAGATGAATATTTAAAGGGGAGAACTCCTAATCCCTGTATTGCATGTAACCGATATATAAAGTTTGAAGAATTTATTCGAAAAGCTCACTCATTAGATGCATATTATGTGGCAACAGGGCATTATGCAAGGATAGTCCGAGATGAAAAGCTGGGAAGATTTTTACTAAAGCGATCTGCAGATGCAGGAAAAGATCAAACCTACGCTCTATATTCAATGACTCAGTATCAGCTTCAGCACACGCTTATGCCTTTAGGAGATTATACTAAAGAAGAGATTAGAAATATTGCCGAGGGAATAGGATTAACCGTGGCCCGGAAGCCAGATAGCCAGGAAATTTGTTTTGTAGATGATAATGATTATGGAAAATTTATAGAAGAGAGAATGCCTGGTAAGGTAAAGCCAGGGTATTTTGTAGATACTGAAGGAAATATACTAGGACGCCATAAAGGTATAGTCCATTACACTATAGGACAAAGAAAAGGGCTAGGCATAGCCTTAGGTAAGCCCATGTATGTAGTAGACATAGATGCAGAAAATGATATAGTAGTTCTTGGGGATAATGAAGATGTCTTTAGCCAGGAGATGATCGTTGAGGATCTAAACTTTATCATGATAGATAAACTTGAAAAGCCGCTAGACGTAGCTGTAAAAATTAGATACACAGCTCCGGAGGCAAGAGCAACTATCATGCCGCTAGGCGATGGCCTAGTGAAGGTTTGTTTTGAAGAACCACAGCGCGCTATAACTCCTGGACAGGCGGCTGTGTTCTATGATGGTGATAATGTAATAGGTGGGGGAATTATTAAGCAGAGGATAGACTAATTCTTCCCACTTATTTTTTTTTATTTTTGGAGAAAAATAAGCTATATAAACGAAAATAAGGGGTAGTTGGGTATGCTCTTGAATAGTCAATCAATAAAAGGGATGCCGGTTATCTGCGGGGCAAATGGGGAGAGAATTGGGACTGTTTCTGAAGTTTGGTATATCTCCGGAAGGAAGAAAATCGATGGAATACTGGTGCAGGATCATAGGCGATTATCGGGCTCTATTTATATACCTTTGGATAAAATAATTACCTTTGGGAAAGCAGCTGTAATAGTTCAGGAAGATTATTTAAGCGATAGGAAAGCTGTGGAGAAGCCTTCCCCAATTTTAGGGATAACTGTAATGGGTATAGATGGTCGCGAGATTGGAACTATAAGCGATATTGTATTTGATTCTGAAGAAGGCACTGTAGTAGGCTACGAAATTTCAAAGGGTTTTATTGATGATTTAGTAGATGGCAGAAAGTTATTGCCTCAAGATCCAATGTATCGGTTAAATGGAGATGTCCTTGTCATTTCTGCAGAGCAAAGTGATGATATTATATCAAACAACGGAGGTTTAAAAAATATATTTTTCAACTAATTTTGAAAAAGTTAGGAATAAAGAGAACAGGGCGGAAACGATGAAAGAGAAGAAAAAGTATTCAGTAGGATTCCTTGTATTTTTAATAATAAGCCTTTTGCTGTGGGGGATAATCTTCCACTGGGCAAAAATCTCTATGGTTTTTTCTTTTGTTTTTTATGGGATTGTTATAGCATACTTATTGGTTCCTATAAGCCGATGGCTTGAAAAATACATGCCAAGGTCTATAGCTGTAATTTTATTGTTCTTGGTTATAATATTGGGATTGGCTTTATTTTTTCTGTTGGTTGTTCCTAAATTTATAAAACAATTGACGGCGCTAATTGAAAGGCTACCAAATTTTACGCTGCAGCTAAAAGAACTTATAGATAGACTACAAACATCCTTGGAAGATATGGGATTGCCCTATAGTGTTCAGGCTACTTTAAATGAGCTCGTAGAAGAGATGGAAAAAAAGGCGATTTCGCTTTTCAAAAAAAGCTTAGATGGGGTTATAAATGGAGTAGGACGGATAGCGGGTCTTTTTACAGTACCGGTTTTAAGCTTTTACTTTATAAAAGATAGGGAGTACTTTAAAAAAGTTATAATGAGTCTTATCCCTTCAAAATCAAGGGGAAGCGTGCTTAAGATAGCTTTACAGATTACTGAAGTTTTAAACCAAGTTATTCGCGGACAGCTGTTGATTGGAGCTAGCATAGGGATATTAACTACCGTTGGATATTGGATTATAGATCTGCCCTATGCTATGGTGCTAGGTCTATTAGCCGGTGTTTTTGAAATAATACCTTATTTCGGCCCTTTTTTAGGTGCAATTCCTGCGGTAGTTATTGCAGCTTTAGATTCACCATCTAAATTATTTTGGACTATTGTAATAACTCTACTGGCCCAACAAATGGAAGGCAACATTTTTACCCCTAAAATCATGGGTGCCCATGTGGGTCTTCATCCTGTGTATATCATAATTGTTCTCTGGCTGGGAGGCTTCTTCTTTGGCGTATTAGGAATGCTGTTTGCGGTTCCGATGGCTTTAATATTGAAAATCATATTTAAGAATATTTATATTAGTATAGTTTCCAGCGATTGGTCTGAAAAACAGTGGAGATATTGACAAGCTCATAGATTTTCTATATAATTCAGTTATATATGAAAATATAAAATATGGTAAATACGTTGATGGGAAAGAGTAAACCGAACCCAATTCTCCAGCGAGAAGGGATTGGTGGGAGCCCTTTGAAGATGGTCGGTTGAAGCCATCCCGGAGTATTACAGCTGAAAATTAGTAGGCTGTAACGGTCTAAGCCGTTATCTTCAATGAAGTGATCGCATCCCTTTGGATTCGATAACAAGGGTGGTACCGCGTAGGAAATATACGTCCCTTCCGTTTAGGAAGGGACGTTTTAAATTTATAGATATTTAGGAGGATCTAAGCTATGAAGAAAATGGGACTGAATGAAATACGAAGCAGCTTTCTTAAATTTTTCGAGGGGAAAGGACATTTAGTTCTTCCTAGTTTTTCACTAGTGCCCGAAAAAGATAAGAGCTTATTGCTTATAAATTCTGGTATGGCACCTATGAAGGCTTATTTTACGGGACAGGAGAAGCCACCTAGGAGAAGAATTACTACCTGTCAAAAATGTATCAGAACCCCAGATATTGAGAGAGTGGGCAAGACAGCCCGTCATGGTACCTTTTTTGAAATGCTTGGTAATTTTTCATTCGGAGATTATTTTAAAAAAGAAGCCATAGAATGGGCTTGGGAATATGTTACGGAGGAATTGGGTCTTCCAGAAGATAGGCTGTGGATTACTATCTACCATGAGGACGACGAGGCTTTCAAGATTTGGAGTGAAGATATAGGAGTTTCTCCTGATAGAATTGTAAGAATGGGAAAAGAAGATAATTTTTGGGAGATCGGCGTAGGTCCCTGCGGACCATGTTCGGAAATTCACTATGATAGAGGAGAGGAATACGGCTGCGGCAAGGAAGATTGTGCAATAGGCTGTGAATGTGATAGGTTTATAGAGTTTTGGAATCTGGTATTTACTCAATTTTATAGGGACGAAGAAGGAAACTATACTCCTTTGAAGCATCCAAATATAGATACGGGTATGGGCTTAGAGCGAATTGCTGCAATAATGCAAGGGGTTGATTCCCTGTTCGAGGTAGATACTATTAGAAATATTATGAAAGAAGTATCTAATATTTCAAATATCGAATATGGCCAAGATCCTAAAGCGGATATATCCCTGAGGGTTATTACCGACCACATCAGGGGAACTACATTTATGATTTCAGATGGAATTTTGCCTTCCAATGAAGGCAGGGGATATGTACTAAGGAGGCTCCTTAGAAGGGCTGCGCGCCACGGTAAACTTCTCGGGATAAAAGACTTATTTTTAGACCAGGTTGCAAAGGTAGTTATTGAAGAATCAAAACAAGCATACCCCGAGCTGGAAGAGAGAAAGGATTATATATTAAAAGTTATAAGGTTGGAAGAAGAAAGATTTAACGAGACAATAGATCAAGGGCTAGAAATCTTAAAGCAATACGTAGCTGAAATGAAACAGAACGATATAAAGGTATTGGATGGAGAAAAGGCCTTTCGACTATATGATACTTATGGTTTCCCCATCGATTTGACTAAAGAAATATTAGAAGAAGATGGGCTATCAGTAGATGAACAGGGCTTTGAAAGAGAGATGGAAAATCAAAGGGAGCGGGCAAGAGCAGCTCGGCATGACACCGACTATATGGGAGAAGATGACCAAACCTATAAGCTTATTCCTACAGACGTTTCTACTGTATTTGAAGGTTATGAAAGTTTAGAGACAGATAGCCAAATTTTAGTTATTATCAAGGACGAGGAGAAAGTTGAAACTGCCCGAGAAGGGGATGAAATACTGTTCGTTATGGACAAGACCCCTTTCTATGCAGAAAGCGGCGGGCAGATAGGCGATTCGGGAGTTGTGGAAAATGAAAATGTAAAGGTCAGGGTCGATGATACTCAGAAAATTGTTGGCAATCGTATTGTACACAGGGGAGTTGTTATAGAAGGTTCTCTTAATACAGGAGATATGGTTAAAGCAAAAGTAGATGAAGAAAGGCGCATAGCCACCGCTAGAAATCACTCTGCTACCCACTTGCTACATAAGGCCTTGCGGGAAGTGCTAGGCTCCCATGTAGAGCAAGCGGGATCTTTAGTAACGCCTTCTAGGCTTCGATTTGACTTTTCACATTTTGCACCTTTGACGAAAGAAGAGATCGAAAAAGTAGAGCAGCTGGTGAATGAGAAAATACTCGAAGGATTAGCTATAGAAGTCTTTGAAACAAGCTTAAGTAAGGCTAAAGAATTAGGAGCTGCTGCTTTATTCGGTGAAAAGTATAAAGATGTGGTAAGGGTAGTAAAGATGGGAGACTTTAGCATCGAGCTGTGTGGGGGAACTCATTTAAGAAATACTGCTCAGGCTGGCTTATTTAAGATAATTAGCGAATCTGGGGTTGCTGCAGGGGTCCGCAGAATCGAAGCAGTGACCGGGGCTGCTGTCTATCAAAGGATAAAAGAATTAGAAAATACTATCAATGATATTGCAGAAGAACTAAAGACAAATCCCAATAATATAGTTCAAAGATTAAAATCTATTTCAAAACAGCTAAAGGAGTATGAAAAAGAGATAGATAAATTTAAAGCGGAATTGGCTAAGAGCTCAATAGATGATTTGCTGAAAAATACTAAGAAAATAGGGGATATGACCTATATCACAGCTGAGTTAAGCGGTCAGGATGCCAAAGGATTGCGGGAAGTTGCTGATTTAATAAGAGATCGCATTAAATCAGGGGTAGTAGTTCTTGCTTCCGAAAGCCAAGGAAAGGTTCTATTTGTAGCTGCAGCAACAAAAGATGCTGTTGCAAAAGGAGTGCATGCAGGGAATTTACTGAGAGAAGTGGCCAAGATTGCTGGAGGAGGCGGTGGAGGGCGCCCAGATATGGCACAGGCAGGCGGTAAAGATCCCTCTAAAATATCTGCAGCTTTACAAAAGGTTGATGTTTTACTTAAGGAACAATTGGGTATAAATTAAAATAAGCGGAAAATAATTCATTTTAGGGGATTGTTAAGTTTGCTTATATGGAGTAATATATAAATTGAAGAGTATTGTAAGGAGAGGATATGTTCCATGAAAGACAATTTTCAAGAAACCACTATGTTTAAAATAGAAAAGGAGCCAAAGGATACTCCTAAAGATATATTGTTGACGGTTTTTGATGCTTTAAAAGAAAAAGGATATGATCCTATAAATCAGCTGGTGGGTTATTTTATATCCGGCGACCCCACCTATATTACCAGCCATCGGAATGCTCGGGCAATCATCCGCCGGTTGGAGAGGGATGAGCTTTTAGAAGAGCTTATCAGCTTTTATATAGAGAAGAATAAGGATATATAGAAAGAAAGGCGATTGTATATATGCAGTATGTAAGTCTTGGAAATACAGGAGTGGTGGTTTCTAAGCTATGTTTCGGCTCCTTGACCATCGGACCACTTCAGAAAAATCTACCACTGGCTGAAGGAGTTAAGATCCTGCAAAAAGCGGTAGAAGAAGGGGTCAACTTTGTGGATACAGCCGATTTATATGGAACATATCCTTATATAAGAGAAGTGATAAAAACTTACCCTGATCTTGTCGTAGCTAGTAAGTCTTACGCTTATGATGTTAAAACAGCCGAGGAGACTTTAGAGCGCTGTCTTAAAGGAATTGGCAGGGATTATGTAGATTTTTTTCTTCTGCATGAACAGGAAGGGCCTCTCACAATTAAAGGGCACTGGGAGGCTCTTGAATTTTTTATAAAGTGTAAAGAAAAAGGTATAATACGGGGAGTAGGCATATCAACCCATCACGTAGCGGCTGTGGAAGCAGCAGCGGAGATCGAGGAAATAGATGTCATTCATCCTATAATAAACTATCGCGGTTTTGGCATCGTTGACGGAACTTTAAAAGATATGGAAAGGGCTGTTAAGAAAGCGTATAAGGCGGGAAAGGGAATATATGCTATGAAGCCCCTAGGTGGTGGACACCTAATTTCCAGATTTGAGCAGGCTTTTGAATATATATTAAATTTTCCTTATGTGCATTCTATAGCTGTAGGAATGCAGAGGATAGAGGAAGTTGAAGCCAATATAAAAATATTTGAGCAAAAGCCGCTATCCAAGGAGCTAATTGAGGCATTAAAAGGTTATAAACGGCAGCTGTTCATCCAGGATTGGTGTCAGGGCTGTGGAGAGTGTATTGAGCGATGTGGCCAGGAGGCGTTGAAGTTGAATGAACAAGGCAAGGTTGAGGTAGATGCAAAAAAATGCATCTTATGCGGCTATTGTGGATCTGCATGCAAAGAGCTTGCTATTAAGATAATATAAATGTTGCTACTTTAGAACGGAGGAAAGATACTTGAGGATATTAGCAATG
>CALGOY010000245.1 GCA_937960725.1 uncultured Bacillota bacterium | reverse complement strand
TAGCAGTTCTTGGCTCTTCCGAATCTATCTTTAGCGGCTTTGGTGTGCCTAAATATTTTAATATTGCTTCTTCTACTGCGGAATGTATATCAATGCCTTTTTCTTCTCTAAGAGTCAAAGCTTGATTTACAAGAATTTTTGCAAATTCTTCATCCACTTCATTTTCAATCAATAATTTATAATAGGGGAGAAATTCTGATGGCAAATCTAAATTATCTTCTTGCGCTTCTGCGTACATTCCCTTTAGCAACTTGTCTATCATATCCCCCATGGCATCTACTTTCTTTTCTAAATTTTCTAAAGCTTTTTCGCCGCCCTGCTCTTTTTCATATTGTTTATTATTTGTCTCTGCAATAGCAATATCATCTACGGCTGCTACCACCTCAACCAATGGCTTCTTAATCCAGCCGAGCAAGCCTTTCTGCCGAATCTTTCGGGTGCTCATTATAATAGCATCATGTCCCAACTCCAGCTTCACGTTTTTGATTGCCTCTTGTACGGTACTAGCCACATATCGTTTTACTTTCATATACTATCCCCTCACTACCCCTACTGACTGTACTTCAACCATACTATCCAGTTCATTATAGGACAAAACCACTAAATCAGGCATCAGCTGTTCTGTTAATTTTTTGAAATATATCCTTACAACAGGCGCAGTTAGCACAATTGGCTGTATACCCAATGAAAGTACCTTTTCAACTTCTTTTCTTAAATTGCTAAACAGCCGTTGCGTTTTATCCGGTGGAATAGATAAATACGAACCATGCTCGGTCTGCTTAACGCTATCCATTATTTCTTGTTCTAATTCGGGATCTAAAGTTATTACCTTCCCCTTCTTTTCAGGGAAAAATCGCTGTGTAATACTTCTTGCCAGAGCCTGTCTTACATACTCTGTAAGCATATCTGGATCTCTCGTAATAGGCGCATAATCTGCTAAAGTTTCGGCAATAGTGACCATATCCCTAATAGAAATGCCCTCTTTAAGTAAATTGCATAATACCTTTTGCACTTCTCCAACTGTCAAAAGCTTAGGAACTAATTCTTCTACAAGGGCTGGATACCTCTCCTTTAGCTTATCTAATATAGATTGAACTTCCTGACGCCCCAATAACTCATAACCATGCTTTTTAATGACTTCAGTCAGATGTGTAGCAATTACTGAAGGGGGATCAACAACCGTATATCCCATAAGCTCCGCTTTTTCCCTATCCTCTTCCTTTATCCATTTCGCTGGTAATCCAAAAGCGGGCTCAACTGCATCTATGCCGTCTATTCCACCATCTGCCATACCGGAATCCATTGCCATTAAGCGATCGGCCATTACCTGCCCCCTGGCTACCTCTGAACCTTTTATTTTTATAACATATTCATTGGGATCTAGCTGTATATTATCTCTTAAACGAACAACTGGCACTATAAGCCCAAGATCAAGTGCCATCTGCCTTCGTATCATTACTACCCGATCTAAAAGATCTCCCCCTTGATTTACATCAGCCAGCGGTATTATTCCGTACCCAAATTCTAATTCTATCGGATCTACTTGAAGAAGATCGAGCACGCTTTCGGGGTCCCGTATTTCTTCTATTTCCTGCTGAGCCATATCCTCCTCTGTCAGTTCTTCCTCTAAGCTATCCCCTGCCCTCACCAAGCTGTAACCTAAATATATAAATAACCCCCCTAAGGGGAATAAAACCCATTTTGGAAATCCTGGAAACAATCCCATAACAAGGAGCATTACTCCTGCCAGGAATAGCACTATGGGCTGACCTGTAATTTGCTTTAAAAGGTCTCTGCCTAAGTTGGAATCAGAAGCTGCTCTAGTGACAATTATTCCTGAAGCGGTGGAAATTAAAAGAGCAGGTATTTGGCTTACCAGACCATCGCCGACTGTAAGAATGCAATAGGTTCTAACGACTTCTTCTAAAGGCATAGTCCTGGAGCCTATTATAATGCCTCCTACTATATCAATGATTACTATAAGGATTCCTACTATGGCATCTCCTTTTACAAATTTACTAGCTCCGTCCATAGCACCATAAAAATCTGCCTCTTGCTGTATTTCTTGCCTTCGCCTAATAGCTTCTCGTTCGTCAATCAAGCCAGAATTTAAATCGGCGTCGATCGCCATTTGCTTACCGGGCATTGCATCTAGAGTAAAGCGGGCTGCTACTTCAGCCACCCTTTCGGAGCCTTTCGTTATTACTATAAATTGTACAATCATTATTATCAAAAATATAATTAAGCCAACAACAATATTTCCACCCGCTACAAAATTCCCGAACATTTCTACTACTTTTCCCGCATATCCCTCTGTGAGGATCAGCCTGGTGGAAGATATGCTAAGGGCTAATCTAAAGAGGGTTGTTATAAGAAGTATGGTAGGAAATACGGAAAATTCTAAAGGTTTTCTTATGTATAGTGTGATAAGCAATATAGTCACAGATAAAGCCAGGTTTACTGTTAATAAAACATCTAATACAGCTGAGTTCAATGGTAGAATAATTAGAAAAATAACTGCAATTACGATAAATGCGATAAAAATATCTGCAAATTTCAAGTAGCCACCCCTCCTGCATTAGAGGCTTGTCCTCCTTAAATTATAAACAAAAGCTAAAACCTCCGCAACTGCATGGAAAAGCTCTGGCGGAATAGTGCTTCCTATTTCAGTCGTATTATATAATGCTTGAGCTAAAGGTTTATTCTCCACCGTAACTACATCATGCTCTTTCGCCACTTCTTTTATCTTTAAAGCTAGATAGTCCTTGCCTTTCGCTATTACAACAGGGGCATCGTCCTCATCCTGCCTATACCTTAGAGCGACTGCATAATGAGTAGGGTTAGTTATTACTACATCGGCATGGGGAATTTCCTGTATCATCCGCCTCATACCTAGCTGTCTCTGTCTTTCTCTTATTTTAGATCTAATTTGGGGATCTCCTTCCATCTGCTTATACTCTTCTTTAATTTCCTGCTTAGACATCCTAAGGCTTTTTTCATACTCCCACCATTGGTAAAAATAGTCTAAAATAGCGAGAATGACGAGAGCTAATCCTGCTTTATATACAATAGTAAAAGACTTATCAGCAATAAGCTGAACTGCTTTTTTAATATCGTGATTAAAAAGAGTATGAATCTGAAATATACTGGTACTTAATTCAGACCATACTACCCAAGCTACAATTCCGATCTTTGTGAGGGATTTAAAGAGCTCGAAAATAGCTCTTTTGGAAAATATCCTCTTGAAACCTTCTATAGGATTTAAGCGGCTTAACTTAGGTATTAATGTTTCATTTGTAATAAGAAAACCTACTTGACCATAATTAACTACAAGTCCCGCAATCATCGATATAGCTAAAACAGGGCCTATCAGCTTAAAAAACATCAAAGTAATTTGTATCCATAAATTTCTAAGTTCGTTATACGTAAATAAAAAATCTAAAGGCAAGTCAAATTTTAAAAAAGCCTTGTAAACATTTTCACAGGCTTCCAACAAATCTGAAAACATAAAGTCTATAGCTCCAAATACTGCAAGCAATACTAGAACAGAATTGATCTCCATGCTTTTTAGCACTTGTCCTTTTTCCCTAGCATCTCTTCTCCGCTTAGGCGTAGCTTTTTCTGTTTTTTCTTCAGCAAATAGCTGCAGATCCATCCCGACATCTATATCAATCACCTGGGGATCAACTCCTGAATCATTGTAGCAATATTGGAGAACATATTCTCAAATAGAATGTTTAAACCTCTTATAAAAAAAGGAACGGCAATTAATAAAACAACAAGCCCTATGAAAATCTTAAAAGGAATTTGAACAATAAATACATTTATCTGAGGTACAGCACGGGCTAATATGCCAAAGGCAATCTCAGATAAAAATGAAGCTGCAATAATGGGAATGGCAATCTTAACGGATAATATAAAGGAATCTGTAAATAGCTTTACCATTCCCATAGATAAATTTTTAGTAATTACTCCTCCTCCCAAAGGAACTAGATCATAGCTGTCAAATATAATTTGTATTAACTTATGATGGCCATCTAATGTAAAAAACAATAGAAGAGCCAGCATATTATTGAAATTTGCCATTAGTGGAATTTGAATGTTATTCTGCGGGTCTATGGTGCTGATAATACCAAACCCAATCTGGGTGTCCAATATTTGTCCAGCCGTCCATATAGCCGAAAATGTCAAGGTGGTTACAAATCCCATTACAAATCCTACTAACAGCTCTTTTATTATACAGTATGCCAGATGGAGCCAGCTATTAAGCTCAGCTTCAAGTACAACAAGCTTGCTGCTAAAAACTATATAAGATAGCAGCAAAGATAAGCCTATTTTTGCATAGGAAGGAATATTCCGCCTTCCTAAAATTGGGGAAAGTAAAAACAAACCCGTCATTCTGGCAAATACAATAATAAAGACAGTAAAACCATCGACTATATTGTTAAAAAGTAGTTCCATATCTTGCTTCACAATCCTATTATTGTATTAATGGATTTATATAACTGCATGGTATAGTTTACTATTGTTTTTAGTATCCAAGGACCAAAAACTATTAAAGCAACTGCAACCGCAAGTATCTTAGGAATAAATACTAAGGTTTGTTCGTTAATCTGAGTCACTGCTTGAAAAATAGATACTATAAGTCCTATTATTAATCCCAGGCTGAGAATAGGGGCCGCCATCTTTAGTCCTGTATATATAGCCTCCTGGGCAATGGTTATTACCTCTCTTTCTCCCATTTATCAGCTCTCCTTATATCAGTTGAAACCTTCTATCAAGGTCCTGATTACCAAATTCCAACCATCCACCATTACAAAAAGCAATATCTTAAACGGTAGTGAAATCATTACTGGAGGCAGCATCATCATACCCATAGACATTAGAGTACTAGCTACCACCATGTCTATAATAATAAAGGGTATATATATAAGAAATCCAATTTGAAATGCTGTTTTTAACTCACTGATTATAAAAGCCGGTATCAACACGTGATTAGGTATATCATTCAATGTGTCCGGTTGCTCCGCCCCTGAAAGGCTTAAAAACAAAGCAAGATCTTTTTCCCTAGTTTGCTTAAACATGAAGTTTCTCAGCGGCTCCATTGCATTGTCCAAGGCCTCCTCCTGGGCTATTTCCCCAGCAAGATAGGGCTCAATTGCATTTTCATTGATTTCCGATCCTATAGGCGCCATTACAAAAAAGGTAATAAAAAGCGCTAGCCCAATAAGGACCTGGTTTGGCGGCATTTGCTGTGTTCCTAAAGCATTTCTAATAATTGATAACACTATGATTATTCGGGTAAAAGCCGTCATCATGATTAGTATAGAAGGAGCCAATGTTAATATAGTAAATATAGTGAGTATTTCGAAGCTATTGACTACATCTCTAGGTGAGTCAATGCCCTCTATACTAATCCCTAACCTAAAAGGATCTTCCGAAGATTCGGGCTGAGCTTTAGCCGGCACTTCTATCAATATCGTTATTAAAATTATTACTATAAAACATACTATGAATAGTGATTTTTTTCTTTTATTCTTCAAGGTTCTCAACCTCTATTTTATTCATATCTATTGGTGACTCCTGCTCTTTGTCACTATTTTCGTGAATTTTTATATACCTGTTTAATAATCCACCAAATGTAACCTGCTTTTGCTGAAGGGGAATTAAGTCCTTCTCTTCCAGTTCAGCTATGCAGCCTATATGATGGTTTGTAATACCAACTAAATAAAATTGATTGCCAACTTGAACAAGGCAAATGGATTTGTCGCTGCCTATAAATATTCTATCGACCACCTTCATATATCTGCTCGATGTTGCTTGAACAGTTCTGTATCCTAAAAATCTTGTAACTAAATACGCAGCTACAAGAACTGCAATAAAGCCAACCACTAATAATATAATATGTAATATACTTTCCATTTACCTTGCCCCCTGATAAATCAGCCTAACACTTTTTTTACCGCCTCTATCACCCTATCCGATTGGAAAGGCTTTACAATGAAATCTTTCGCTCCCGCCTGTATAGCCTCAATAACCATAGCTTGTTGGCCCATAGCAGAACACATAATTATATTAGCATTTGGATCAATCTTCTTTATTTCTTTTACAGCTTGTATTCCGTCTACTTCCGGCATAGTTATATCCATGATCACTAAATCAGGTTTGAGTTCAGTATATTTTTCTACAGCTTTAGCTCCATTTTCAGCTTCTCCCACAACGTTATATCCATTTTTAGTGAGTATATCTTTAATCATCATTCTCATGAAAGCTGCATCATCGACAATTAGAATATTCTTACTCATACCTTAAACCAACCTTCCTTTCTAAGATATTATTTTATTTGCTTTATTCGCCTGTCCGGACTAATAATATCCGTAACTCTTACACCAAAGCTATCGTCGATAACTACTATTTCACCCTTTGCAATCATCTTTCCATTAACCAAAATATCTGCCGGCTCTCCCGCCATCTTGGTTAATTCAATAATGGAACCAGCACCAAGCTCCAATATTTCCTTGATTGTCTTCTTAGTCCTCCCTATCTCTACCGACACCTCAAGAGGAACATCAAGGATTAAATCTATGTTGCTTTTTTCTATATGTTCCTCTGTTTCCTCCAGAGGCTGAAAATGTACCGGTCTTACATCAACAGGCTTTGGCTTGCTTGCTTCCA
>CALGOY010000244.1 GCA_937960725.1 uncultured Bacillota bacterium | reverse complement strand
TGTGCCACCTACCAGGCTGCCACTTTCTGCATCGTCTATCTGTATCACTTGGTCACCGCATGTTACATATAAATTTTTATAGCTTAAGCTAGATATAGTATTTGAATAATAACTTGTATCTATAATATAATAATATTTAAAAATAATAAAAATTTATGGAAAGGTGAAACAATGAAAATATTAATATGTAATGACGATGGAATTTGGTCAAAAGGAATATCTGAATTAGCTAAAGCTATGCAGAATATGGGAGAAATAACGGTTGTAGCGCCAGATGTAGAGCGTAGTGCAAGTGGTCATGCAATTACCATACATGATCCCGTAAGAGTGCGTGAAACTACCCTTTGGGAGAGCGATATAAAAGGTTATGCACTAACCGGTACCCCAGCAGACTGTGTCAAGTTTGGTGTAAGCATGATAATGGATGAACCACCGGATATAGTAGTTTCAGGTATAAACCGAGGGCCTAACCTTGGGACTGATGTTCTCTATTCAGGCACTGTTTCAGCGGCAATCGAAGCATCCATACTAGGCATTCCCGCTATGGCAGTGTCCTTAGATTCTTACGATGATGAAGATTATTCATTTGCTGCCCAAGCAGCATTAGAGATAGCCAGGAAGATGACAAAACGGCATCTGCCTGCCAACATCCTCCTAAATGTCAATGTTCCCGATGTTCCTAGCCATCTATGTAAGGGGATTAAGGTTACTAAGTTAGGGATAAGAAAATATAAGGAAAATTATATAAAGCGGATAGATCCGAGGGGAGGGGTTTATTATTGGCTTGCAGGGGATTTAGTGGAGGAAGAGCAATTAGATGATGTAGATATTGCAGCAGTCAAGGATGGTTATATTTCCGTTACTCCTATTCACTATAATTTAACAGCTTATTCCCAGCTTGAAAACGTCATGGATTGGTTTAATGATGGATGAATAATTGTTCCTTGCATTTTTGTTAGATTATGCTAAAATTATATTATAGTTATGCAAGGGGAAAAGCTTTGTGTAAACAAAGTTATGTACAAAAGGGGAGAAATAATGTGGAATCAAAGCAGGATTTAATTCATCGGATTAATGCAAATTACAAAAAAATGAGTAAAGGACAAAAATTAATTGCAGAATATATTTTGAATAATTATGATAAAGCAGCTTTTATGACTGCTGCCAAGCTGGGGGAGAAAGTAGGAGTTAGTGAATCAACCGTAGTTAGATTTGCCAATGTTTTAAAATATGATGGCTATCCGAAACTGCAAAAAGCTTTACAAGAACTTATCAGGACTAAACTAACTACTGTTCAGCGTATAGAGATGACATCGGATTTGGATCAATCTATGATTCTTAAAAGCGTATTAAAAGCCGACATGAATAATATTAAAGCTACTATAGAAGAAGTAGACAATGAAATTTTTGAAAAGGTAGTAGATAGCATTTTTGAAGCTGATAGCATATATATACTTGGCCTTAGAAGTGCAGCGCCTCTAGCTCAATTTACTGGTTATTATCTCAATTTCATATTTGAGAACGTTAGGGTTGTAACATCGGGAGTTAATGATATTTTAGAGCAATTAATTCACATTAAATCTGATGATCTTCTATTGGGTATTAGCTTCCCCCGTTATGCTAGTAGAACGATTGAAGCTATGGCCTTTGCAAAAGAAAGAGGGGCTAAAACTATTGCATTGACAGATAGCCATCTTTCACCGCTGACTACATATGCTGATCTAACCCTACTGGCCAGGAGCGATATGGCTTCTTTCGTAGATTCATTAGTAGCACCTTTAAGCTTGATAAATGCTTTAATAGTTGCCATTGGGCAAAGAAAAGGACCTGGTATTTCATCACACTTTTCAAAATTGGAGAAGATTTGGGATGAATATAATGTATATGTAAAAAAAGACAAAATTTGGCCGGGCAGCTAATCCCGGTTTTATTTTTGCTTCAGGAGGATTTTCCATGCTAGTATATATAGTTCGACATGGGGAAACCGAATGGAACAAACAAGGGAAAACTCAAGGTAGTCAAAATATAGGTCTAACGGATAGGGGACGGCAACAGGCTCTGAGATTGGGAAGATATTTGGAAGGTAAAGCAATAAAACATATTTATTCTAGCGATCTGGATCGTGCTTATGAAACTGCTAAAATAATAGCTAATAGAATTAATCTTGTGCCTATAGTATCCCCTCTCTTGAGGGAGGTATCTTTCGGAGAGTGGGAGGGACTTACATTGAAAGAAATAGAAGAAAAATATCCAGGTCAGCTAGATATGTGGAATAGGGATATAAAGTTTAAATCACCAAACGGCGAATCTATTAGTTGCGCAGCCAATAGGGTTCGAAACTTTATCCAAGGATTAAACAAAAACCATAGTAAACAAGATGAAGATATCCTGATTGTATCCCATGCCTTAATCTGTAAAATATTAATTTTAGAGCTGTTAGATATGCCACTTAAATATATAAACCGAATCCGATTGGATAATACCAGCTTAAGCCTGATAGAACTTTCCCAGGATAGAAGCCGCATAATTTTTCTGAATAACCGATTTTACTTTTAGGATAAGATTAAAATTTTAAATACATAGATATGGAATATTTAATGATTTATATGGTTAGGATATAGATTGATTTGATAGCGGTAGAGAGTGTGTTTGAACATGAAAAGAAAGAGAATTTTAAGTCAAGAACAAGATAATAGGATTTTAACAATTATAAATAAAATAGAAAAAAGACTTAGAATATGCTTTATTTTTATGCTGTTGCTGGTGATAACAGCCCAAACTTTACTCTATTATGATGTAGGAAATAGATTTCTAAACTCCGTGTATAAGATGGAAGAAAATTTATTTTCCAAGCAGGATAAACCAATTTATAAGCTTTTACGTATCTATGGCGATATTTCGGAGCATGAAGATGTTTGGATTTTGAAGAATGGAATTAAAATTGGTAGAATAACAGCAGGAAGCCCTGTTTATATACAGCTATTTGCAGGGGATGTTATAGAAATAGATGCTACTAGCTCACCAGGCCTGCCCCGAGAGATATTTATTGAGAACATAACTTCATCTACAGTTTCAGAAAGTTTTCCAGAAAGGATAGTCTTAGTAAATAAATTTTATCGAATGCCACCTTTTTATGGTAGCTGATAGGCTTAATTATTATTTTTGCTGAAAACTACTTGTACAAGATAGTTAGCCGCCTTATAATTATGGTGGGCGAGAGCATGAAAATTGCTAAAAAAGGAGGGGATTTCATGGACAGTTTTGGAAGTAGGGAAGTGGCTAGGTGTGCTATACAGATGAGCTTGACAAAAAATCGGGAAGAAGAGAACCGATTAAAGGAAGAACTGCTTAAATCAGGTATATATACAGCAGCAGTAGATTTCGGCGGCGAATTTATATCTTCAATAAACAAGATAATTGAAAGAACGGTAGTAGCTGCTAAAAGGGAAGGAGTCATAAGCGATTCCCATGCTGAAGAAGGCGCAGTAGCAGGAGCTGCGAGAGAGGCGATATCCCAGGTCATGCTTAAAGCTGTAGGTTTAAATGTTGGAGGGAAAATAGGTATAGCGCGCTACAATGACCATATCAGCGTTGCATTGTTTTTTGGAATTGGCTTGCTTCATTTAAATGAAATATCTATCGGACTTGGCCATAGAGCGGTGTGATAGGGGAGGGGTATAAAGAATGTATTTTCAAGCAATCCGGGGCGCTATAACCGTTGAAAAAGATACTCCTGAGGAGATTATTGAGAAGACGACTAAATTATTAAATGAAATCCTGGATAGAAATAATATATCCTACGATGATATAGTCAGTATCATTTTTAGTTCTACCCGTGATATAAAATCACAATACCCTGCAGTGGCTGCCCGCAATATTGGTATGACAGATATACCGCTTTTTTGTTGTCAAGAGATGTTTGTTGAAGGCAGTTTAGAAATGTGCATTCGGGTTCTTATGCATATTCAAGGACCAGCTCTCCGTCCGATAAAGCATGTCTATTTAGAAAAAGCTAAATCTCTCAGACCCGATTTAAACTTAGATTAAATTTAATGGAGGTAGCGATGAAAAAACATCTGACTATAGCAATTGATGGACCTGCTGGTGCAGGAAAAAGCACTATTGCAAAGCTAATAGCAGAAAAACTAAATATCTTTTATTTAGATACAGGTGCAATGTACAGAGCTGTGGCTTTAAAAGTTTTAGAGAGCAATATAGATCCGAGGGATAAAGAACAAGTTATAAGATGTCTTGATACAACAGATATTGAAGTAGATTATAAGGGCAAACAACAGATTGTATTACTGGATGGAAAAGATGTTACCGCTAACATTCGAACGCCTGAAGTATCAAAAGCAGCTTCCTGTATAGCTGTTATACCTGAGGTAAGGATGAAGCTAGTGGAAATACAGAGAAAAATAGCTTCGGAGAGGCCAATCGTAGTAGATGGAAGAGATATCGGAACTTTTGTCCTTCCTGATGCCAGCTATAAATTTTTTCTAACTGCAACGATAGAGGAAAGGGCCAGGCGAAGATGGGAGGAAATGCAAAAAAGTGGAAAGGCGATTACACTGGAAGATGTAATGACTGAAATTAAGGAAAGAGATTTGAATGACAGTAATCGGAGTTTTGCCCCATTAAAAAAAGCTGGGGATGCAGTACTAATAGATACAACCCATCTATCTATCGATGGGGTTGTAAATAAAATTTTGGCTTATATAAAACAGTGAATTAGCTGTGGAGGAGGGGTTTGATTGCTATATTCGATAGCTAAAGCGATTATAAAACCGATAATTTATCTACTATATCGCCCCCAAATAGAAGGCTATGAGAATTTTCCTCAACAAGGTAAAACCATCGTATTTTCTAATCATTTTTCGTTAATGGATCCAATTTTAATTGGTTGTATACTGCCGAGACAAGTTTTTTTTATGGCCAAAGTGGAATTATTTAAGTTTCCTATTTTTAGTTGGTTGTTAAAAAAACTAGGAGCTTTTCCCGTAAGGAGAGGTACAGCGGATTTATCTGCAATAAAAAACTCTTTAAAAGTGTTAAAAGAGGAAAAAGTATTTGGAATTTTTCCAGAAGGAACGAGGAATAAAAGCGGTAAAATTAGAACCTTTTCCCATGGAGTAGCCGCAATTGCTCATAAAGCTAAAGCTCAAACAGTGCCTATAGCCATAATAGGTGATTATAAAATATTTAAGCCTATTAAAGTAAAGATAGGAAAACCATTAGATTTTAATAAATATTATGAAAGAAAATCTAGTACACAATTGCTGGAGGAAATGACCTTAGAAATGGAAGAGGCACTAAAAAGCTTATTAAATTCAGCAGATGTTGCATAATACAATTTTATTTTTTTTGAAAAAAGAAGGAATTTCCACTAAAAATATAGAAGCTTATAGAGATAAGCTTTATAAGGGGGAAATTAGTTGAAAATCATAGTTGCTCGCAATGCTGGATTTTGCTTCGGCGTACGCCGTGCTATCGATGCCGTCTATGAAAATCTCAACCAGAAAGAGAACATATATACTTTAGGACCAATTATCCATAACCCTTCTGTAGTAGAAATGTTGGAAAAGAAAGGAGTTAAAGTTGCAGAAAAAATCGATGACATTTCTGAGGGCACGGTTGTCATTCGTTCCCATGGTGTAGGAAAGAGCATATATGATAAGATTACCAACAAAAAACTTGAATATATCGACGCAACTTGTCCGTATGTAAAGAGGATCCACAAATTGGTTGAACGATA
Source organism: uncultured Bacillota bacterium (assembly GCA_937960725.1). Taxonomy (GTDB): domain Bacteria; phylum Bacillota; class Clostridia; order Caldicoprobacterales; family UBA3941; genus CALGOY01. Next base: position 1,999 of record CALGOY010000244.1, on the reverse strand, counting down.
CTATAGGGAAGGCTACCAAATAATCGTTGTAGGAGAAAAAAGCCACCCAGAGGTTATTGGAATAAATGGATGGTGTAATGAGACAGCATATATAATAAATAATATAGAAGAAGCTAAAAATTTGCCGGAGATTGAAAAGGCATGCTTAGTAGCCCAAACAACTATTACAAATAAAAAATGGAATGAAGTCTTGGATGAAGTAAAAAATAAAGTCAAGCAGCTTGAAGTATTCAATACCATTTGCTCTACTACAGCGGAACGTCAACAAGAAGCAGAATCCATTGCAAAATCCGCTGATGTTATGTGGGTCGTCGGCGGCAAAAATAGCTCAAATACTATGAAGCTTTACTCCATTTGTAAAACCCACTGTCCACGAACTTTTTTAATTGAAACGGCAAAAGATATTGATGCTAATGTAATAAGTCCACAGGATGTCGTAGGTATAACAGCTGGTGCATCGACTCCTGATTGGATTATCAAGGAGGTAGTTGAGAAAATGAATGAAATAGAACAAAAATTTCAAGAAACTGTAAACGAAAAGCAAGATGAAAAAGATCTGGTAAACGAGGCTAAAGCTACTCAAGAAAAACTGGAAGCAAGCATGGAGGATTTTGAGGATACAATGGTAAGATTAAGGGCAGGACAAAGGGTAAAAGGAACCGTCCTTTCCTTAAATGATGCAGAAGTTATTGTAAATATTGGATATAAATCTGATGGTATTCTGCCTGTAGAAGAAGTTATATTAGAAGAAGGCCAGAGCTTATCTGACCTATTCAAACCAGGGGACGAGATTGAAGTAAAAGTAGTAAAGGTAAATGACGGGGAGGGCAACGTCATACTTTCCAGAAAATCCCTAGAGATGGAGCTGAAATGGAAAGAGCTTGAAGAGGGATTTAAATCAGGCAAAGAGTTTGAAGGAGCTTGTACTGAAGCTGTAAAAGGAGGCGTTACAGCAAAAATTAATGGAATTCGCGCATTTGTTCCAGCTTCACATTTAGCCACGCACTATGTAGAAGATTTAAATACATTCGTTGGGAATACATTAAGGCTTAGGATTATAGAGTTAGATAGGAGAAGAAGGCGTGTAGTCGCATCTCAAAGAGTTATTTTGGAAGAAGAAGAGCAAAAGAGAAGGGAAGAGCTTTGGAATTCTATCGAGGAAGGTCAAAAAATTACCGGTGTAGTAAAGCGGATAACCGATTTTGGTGCCTTTGTTGATATTGGAGGAGTTGACGGATTGGTCCATATTTCAGACTTGTCATGGGGTCATGTTGGACATCCTAGTGAGGTGTTAAAAGAGGGAGAAACTGTAGAGGTTGTTGTCCTGAATGTAGATAGAGAAAGGGAGAGAATATCCCTAGGATATAAACAAACTCTACCGCACCCTTGGGAAAATGTGGAACAAAAATATCCAGTAGGTTCAGTTGTCAAAGGCAAAGTAGTCCGAATTACTTCGTTTGGAGCATTTGTAGAACTAGAGCCAGGAGTAGATGGATTGCTTCATATTTCTCAGATATCTGATAAGAGAATCAATAAAGTGGCAGACGTGCTTCAAGTCGGAGACGAAGTTGAGGCGAAGGTGCTAGAGTCGGATTCTCAGCGTCAACGAATTGGTTTGAGCATTAGAGAATTATTGATTGATAGAGAAAAAGAGGAAAATAAGAAAATAGTTCAAAAAGCTCAACAAACGAATGAGAGCGAGCCTGAACCAGATGAAATGACAGTGCCTTTAGCAGAATTTTTCCCAGATGAATTAAAACAAATGAGTAAATCAGAAAATCATGAATAAAAAAATTAAATTAGTCCATAATATATAATGACCTCACAAAATACATTGAGACCCCCTTTACATTGAGCCGTGAATTTCACGGCTTTTTTTTTGTGAACAAATATGATACATTATAAGGTGCGCGACTTACAAAAAAAGAGGGGTAGGGGAAGTTATTATGAATTGGAACTATGAATATTTCAAAAAAGCAGTTTTTGAATTAACACATAT
>CALGOY010000243.1 GCA_937960725.1 uncultured Bacillota bacterium | reverse complement strand
ATGCGGATGGCCAGCTTTTTCAAAACCTATAAATAGAAGTTTAATAAAAGAAAAGGTAGATAAAAGTTATGGTATGATTAGAACAGAAGTAAGAAGTAAAAATTCTGATTCACATTTAGGGCATGTATTTTGTGATGGACCTGAAGAATTAGGAGGACTAAGATATTGTATAAACTCTGCTGCATTAAAGTTTATACCTAAAGATGAAATTGAAGAAGTTTTACAAAAAGGGGATTTTGAAGCGATATTGTCCGGGTATAATCTAGACTACTCTGGGAATTTGGATTTTATATTTCATTCATCTCAAATAGGAAATGGCCTTAATAATTTCATAGGCTATGCCAATGAGGATTTAGACACTTTATTGAACGAAGCAAAAACTACTGTTGAGCTTAACGAGCTGGTATCGGTGTATGAGGATATCCAGGCCCATTTGACTAAGGAGCTGCCCCTTATAAGCTTATATTTCCGTACCAATTCCTTGATAGTTAAAGATAAGGTGAAAGGGATCACGGCTCCTAGGGATATGCAAATATATAACAATATTGAAAAATGGTATATAGATGAATAGCTAATTGCGAACTTATAGCTATGGGGTTTTTCTGTATTTTAGAAAAACCCCATTTTTAATATGACTTTTTAATCGCTCTTTATAGAGGGCAGTACAATTTCTGCCCTTAAACCCTTTCCAACATCGCTTGATAATATCAAACACCCTTGGTGGGCTTTTGCAATTCTTGCAACCATTGGCAATCCTAGCCCATGCCCATTTCGCTTTGGCCGTTTTCTTTTGGAAGAATAGGGCAATTTGCTGCCTTATGATAGCTGCTTGCCGTCTTTGCTCAGCTGGAACGCTATCGTTTTCCTCTAGGTCGCTTGCATATCCAAGTATCATGGAAAGGGGAGTGCGGATATCGTGGGAAATGCCTGTAATCCAGTTAGAACGGGCTTCATCCCTGCTTTTTAAACTCTCATTTCTTTGCTGCAGCAAAGCCGATGCCCGGTTCAGGCTTTGAGCAAGGCTAGCTAATATTCCTTTTGGTTCTATATATACCTTTTTATCTTCAGCAAGGGCTTGCATTCCCTGGGTCAATGGGCGGATAGAGCGAATCAACTTGGAGCCAATGAGAAGCGACAGTAGCATGTTATGAGATAATACATTTGTGACAAAATAAATAAAAAAAGGAAAGACCTCTGA
>CALGOY010000242.1 GCA_937960725.1 uncultured Bacillota bacterium | reverse complement strand
AAATTTATGCACAAATTTTAGGAGTGCCGTTAAGCATTATATATAATCCAAATGAACTGCCGGATGCAATTAGCTACCACAGCGATAAGGATGTTATTCTAATAGATACGGCAGGTAGGAGTATGAAATATAGCAACTTAGAAAAAGAGATAAGCCAGCTGCTCTCGTATGGAAGGATAGATGAGATATATTTAGTATTAGGCAGTAATATCAGTTATAAGGGCTGTGCTAGCATAATAGATAATTATCGATTTTTACCTGATTATAAACTGATCTTTACAAAAATTGATGAGATCCAATCTTATGGACTTTTATTAAACTGCTGTATGCTCGCCCAAAAACCTTTGTCATATTTAACGACAGGTCAGAATGTACCGGATGATATTGAAATAGCAGACCCGAATAAGATTAAAAATCTTCTAATAGGGAGTTTTAAAGCATGAGAGATCAAGCAGAGAGACTTAGGCAGATAGTTAAAGATATGAGAAAGCAAAGGGCTGAGGCTGAAAAAAGGACGGCGAAGGTGGTAGCTATCACTAGCGGAAAAGGGGGAGTGGGAAAAACAAGTTTTACAGTTAATCTTGCAATATGCCTAAGCAATATGGGTTATAGGGTTGTTATTATCGATGGGGATATAGGTTTATCCAATGTAGATATAATGCTAGGAATTACACCTAAATATGATCTGTCATATTTTATAAATAATCAGAAGGATTTCAATGAAATAGCAGTAGAAGGCCCCTGTGGAATTCGATTTATATCCGGAGGTTCGGGGCTACGCGAACTAACTGACTTGTCCGGCTGGAGGATTGACCAGTTATTGTCGCGGGTTAAAAAGCTTGATGAAGAAGCAGACATTATATTGATAGATACAGGGGCAGGCATATCAGACAGCGTTATGAAGATGATTCTTGCAGCGGATGAGACCATTTTAATAGTAACTCCGGAGCCAACTTCTATTATGGATGCTTACGCTTTAGTTAAATTAGCTAGCTTACAAAATGAAAATATTAGATTAAGGCTTGTTGTCAATAAGGCTGAAAATTTTTTTGAAGCTAAGCAAATTCTAGAAAAATTTTCAAATGCTGCAAAAAGGTTCTTAAATGTAGAACTAGATAAACTAGGTTATATCTGTAATGATGCCCATGTGACTCGCTCAGTAAAACAGCAGATTCCTTATACAATTTGCTATCCTAAAAGCAATGCGTCAAAACAGGTGCAGAGCATTGCATGTAGGTTTAATAAGCTCTCCGATGAGGATTTTACGCAGAAAGGTGGAGGATTAACTACTTACATACAGAGGCTTGTGAATATATTTAAATAAAAGGCTTGTGGTGGTGGGATAGTTGAATCTAAAAAAAATGTTACAAATAGGTGAGAAAATAGAAGTCCGTTATTATGAAGGAGCTATAGACTCCGAGAAAAGAAGCTGCTATAGTATGATACAAGATATGATTAGCCAGGATGAGCTAGTTATAACAATACCTATGGTTAAAGGAAATCAAATAATTTTGCCATTAGGCCAGGAAGTTGAGATAGTTTTTTTTAGGGATGAGGGACAATATATCTTTAAAGCAAAGATAGAAAAGCGGTTTAAAAAAGAAAATGTTGACCTTCTAAAATTAAACAGAATATCCTCTATAAAGCGAATCCAAAGGAGAAATTATTATCGGCTCAATATTACACTTCCGATATCTATAAAGCTTCTAACTGATAAGGATAAGCAAAGTCAAAATTTTAAAGAATGGCTAAAGACATATACAATGGATATAAGTGGTGGCGGGGTTAGAATTTTACTTGATAGAAATATAGAAAAAGGAAGTCTGTTAGAATGTAAGCTTAAAATCAACGATGAAGACTTGCTATTAAAAGGCGAAGTGGTCAGGAGTCAACTAATCCAGCAATATCCAATTACAAAGTATGAAATAGGTATATCTTTTGTAGATATTACTGAATATCAAAGAGATCAAATAATTGGCTTTATATTTGAGGAGCAACGTAAACTTAGAAGGAAAGGATTTATCTAAATTAAAATGGGGGTGGAATAATCAATGGATAATACTCAGTATTTGGATATTTTTATCGAAGAGAGTAGAGAACATTTACAGCAGCTCAATCAAAATATTTTAGAACTGGAAAAAGATCAGAATAACATGGAAATAGTTAATGAAATGTTTAGAGCCGCCCATACTTTGAAAGGCATGTCTGGAACTATGGGCTTTAATACCGTTATGGAACTAACCCATAGTATGGAGAATGCTTTAGATGAGATAAGAAATGGGAAAGCTCAGGTTACAACAGATATTATCGATCTTTTATTTAAGGGAGTAGATTTACTTGAAGCTCTTATAGAGGATATAGAAGAAACTGGGGAAGAAGGGCAGCGAGATAATATAGAGGAGATATTGAACCAGTTTAAAGGCGGCGGAGCAGCTTTAAAATCAAAACAGGCATCTGAGCAAAAATCCAATGAAACAAGCGAACTTATATTGGACCAGTACCAGCAGAGCATTTTAAAGACAGGCATGGATCAAGGATTAAACTCTTATTGGATAAAAGTCGAACTACAGGAAACTTGTGTTCTTAAATCTGCAAGAGCTTATCTTATCTTCCAAACTCTAGAGAAGTTTGGTGAAATAATAAAAACTAATCCGTCTACAGAGGATATCGAAGAAGAGAAATTTGACTACTCATTTGATGTCGTGTTTCTTTCCTCTTGGAATAAGCAGAAGTTGCAGCAAGAGCTAGAGAAAATTTCAGAGATTGAATCTATTGAAATTAAACAGCTGAGCGAGCAGACTTTAGAAAATTTGTCAAAACAAGATACCTCGCCAGAGCAGAAAACTTCTAAACCAGACACTCCTACTAATGATGTTAAGAAAAAAGCTGAAGCTAGGACTAGAAGATCGGCAGGAAGTATTCGGGTCGATATAGAGAAATTAGATTCTCTAATGAACTTAGTTAGTGAGCTTATCATTGTAAAGAACAGAATAGAAAGAATGGCCAGCTATCAGAATGATACAGATATGATGGATTCTCTAGAATATTTAACTAGAATAACTACCGAACTTCACGATGCGGTCACACAAGTTAGAATGGTTCCCATCGAAATGGTATTTAATCGCTTTCCAAGAGTAGTGAGAGATCTAGCAAGGGAAACAGGGAAAAAGGTAGAGCTTAATATTGTAGGCGCTGAAACGGAAGTAGATAGAACAATTGTAGATGAGATAGGAGATCCCCTCATTCATTTATTAAGAAACGCGGTTGATCACGGATTAGAAACTCCAGAAGATAGGATTAAAGCAAATAAAAGCGAAACGGGTAAGGTAGACTTGATATCGTATCATGATGGCAATAATGTCGTTATAGAGATTGGGGATGATGGACGCGGTATAGACATCGAAAAAATTGGAAGAAAAGCGGTGGAAAAAGGTTTAGTTGAAGAGAACGAATTGAATAGCCTAGATGATAAGGAAATTATTAATTTTATGTTTCACCCAGGTTTTAGCACGGCCCAAGAAATATCAAATATATCGGGCAGGGGTGTAGGCCTTGATGTTGTGAAGACTAAAGTTGAGTCTCTTGGAGGAGTAATAGAAGTCGACACAAAAAAAGGGGCAGGAACTAGATTTATTATAAGACTACCCCTTACTTTGTCGATTATTCAGGCTCTATTAGTTAAGGTTGGTCAAGAAATATATGCGATTCCTTTAAGTTCGATTCAAGAAATAATAGATATTAGCGCTAACGATATACAGTATGTTGCCCAGCAAGAGCTTATTCCTTATAGAGGAAAATTAATTCCTTTAATTCACCTACATCAGGTGCTGGAAGTCGAAGAAAATAATGAAATACAAAAAGAAAGCCATATAACAGCAGTAATCGTTAAGAAGGGGGACAAGCTCTCGGCATTGTCTATCGGCGGCTTGGAAGGTCAGCAAGAGATTGTCATAAAATCCTTAGGCAAATATTTATCTGACATAAAGATTATAGCAGGGGCAACCATCCTTGGAGATGGAAGTGTCGCTTTAATTCTAGATATCAATCACTTAGTATAACATAGGAGGGCAGAAAATGAATATAAATAAAGAAGCTTCAACTTCTAAAGAGACGAAGCAATACATAGCCTTTACAGTAGGTGATGAAAAGTATGGGTTAGATCTGATGGAGATAAGATCTATAGAGAGGCTAAGCCCTATTACCCGTGTACCAAAGAGTAAAGACTTTGTATTAGGGGTTATAAATCTTCGCGGTGACATTTTACCAGTAATAGATGCTAGAAAAGTAATTGGCATTCCCTCTAAAGCCCCTGATGAGCAAACTAGAATAATAATTGCAAAATATCAAGATTGTTCTATAGGAATATTGGTAGATAACGTTATTAACATTTTAGAGGTGTCAGATGACCAGATTCAAGGAAGGGATGAAGTATTTGAGGATAAAGATCAAGAACTAGTTGCTGGATTGATAAGAATAGAATCTGATATAGTTTTAATTTTGGATCTCGAAAAAATTTTAAGCCTTTAATAAAATACGGTAAAACAAGGGGGATAAGATGAATTTTGAAATCGAATCTCTTGATGAAATGTACTTGGATGTTTTGAAAGAAATCGGAAATATCGGAGCGGGCAATGCAGCAACATCTCTATCCAAGATATTGGGAAAGAAAATAGATATGGCTGTTCCAAAAGTTAATATTATAAAATTTAATGAGGTAGAGGAAATAGTAGGCGGCGCCGATACTTTAGTAGCTGGGGTATATCTTGAGTTTACCGGGGATATTGAGGGGACTATCATGTTTATACTGGATGAAAAATCGACGGAAAATATGATAAATATTTTATTAAATTCCATTTGGGTTCCCACAGATAATAGCAAAAATAAAAATACAAAGGGGCTTTCTGAAATTGAAGCATCTGCATTGGAAGAAGTTGCTAATATATTGTCAGCGGCATATCTGGGCTCCTTATCTACTTTAACAGGGCTTAAAATAATGCATTCTGTTCCAGATATCGCATTTGATATGCTAGGTGCTATTCTAAGCGTCCCAATGATAGAGTTTGGACAATTTGGTGAGCATGCACTGTTTATAGAAACGGAACTTTCAGATGGAAGCGACTATATTAAGGGCTACTTTTTTCTCATTCCTAATATAGAATCTTATCCTATTATTTTAAAATCTTTAGGGGTTGTATAAATGGAGCAGATAATAAAGGTAGGAATGGCTGATTTGAATATTGCCAAAGCTCCAGGGATTCTAACGACCCTGGGCTTAGGTTCTTGTGTAGCAATTGCCCTTTATGATAGAAAACAGAAAATCGGTGGTCTAGCCCATATAATGCTTCCTTCTAGTAAAAATATTAAGAGAAATGAGAATAAAGCTAAGTTTGCGGATACAGCTGTGGAGTATCTAATTGAGAAAATGGAAAGCTTAGGAGCTGATATAAATGATATTACAGCTAAAATAGCTGGAGGTGCCCAGATGTTTGCTTTTAAAAATAAGAACAATGATTTACTAAGAATTGGCGAAAGAAACGTTGCTGCTACGTTAAAGGCGTTAGAAGAAGCAAAAATTCCTGTTATTGCTCAAGATACGGGAGGAAATTATGGAAGGACTGTAGAATTATATACAGAGGACGGGACATTGTTGATAAAAACTATAGGCAAGGGCATTAAGCGGATATAAGAGCAAAATAGCTGATTCCTAAGGCAAAAGCAATTAAGTAGGGATTAGGGAGGATGTTATGGCAAACTACATAGATGAACAGGAATTAGCTGATTTATGGCAGAAGTATAAAACGGAAAAAGACCTAAACAGCAGAAACAAGTTGGTTATGCACTACGCGTTCCTTGTAAAGTTAGTAGTAAATCGGCTAGGGATAAAATATAAAGATTACATAGAGGAAGATGATCTAAACAGCTACGGTATTTTAGGGTTAATGGATGCTATTGAAAAATATGATATAAATAAAGGAATAAAGTTCGAAACCTATGCCTCCTATAGGATTAGGGGAGCTATAATAGATCAGATTCGCAAACAGGACTGGGTGCCTAGAAATCTTCGCAGCAAATCTAAGAAGGTAGAAGATGCAATATTGGAATTAGAAAATAGATTGGGACGGCCTCCTAAAGAAGAAGAAATAGCAGAACATCTTTCAATGTCTGTAGAGGATATTAAAAAAATTATCAATCAGCTGCATATATTTACCTTACTATCCTTTGAAGAACAAATTGCTAATGCAAAAGTAGCTTCGAAATTGTCTTATGAGGATCATAAAACCCCAGAGGAATATATTTTAACTGATGAATTAAAGCGGCTATTGGCACAGGCTATTGACTCTCTGACAGACAATGAACGGAAAATAATAAGTCTGTATTATTTCCATGAGCTGACACTAAAGGAAATAGGGCTTGTACTTGGAGTATCAGAGTCAAGAGTATCCCAGCTACATACGCGGGCTTTAATGAAGTTGAAAAGAAAAATGGAAATGTATTAGTTTCCGCCAAGGGGGGATTGTGTACTAAATGAGTTTTGATGAGTATAGAAAGTTATATAATTTAAGCTATGATGCTGATGGCGTATTTTTAGAGGTATATCCATCCGTAGAGGATTTGACTAAGAAAGAGGAAATAGCTATTATAAATCATTTAAAGAGAAAAAAGATTCGCGATCTTGACAGCAAAGCGATTTTTGAAGCTATGTATGCTGAGCCACCCCGGAAGGTAAAGATAGCGCCACCACAAAAAGAAGAGCCCGTAGACGAAGAGCTTGAAATTAGAATTGCCGATAGAGGAATGAAAGCCTATGCAAAACTTATTCCCCCCGAGGGTGGGAAGTTGCTGACAGTTGAAGACTGTTATAGACTGCTTAAAGAACATGGTGTT
>CALGOY010000241.1 GCA_937960725.1 uncultured Bacillota bacterium | reverse complement strand
GGATTTGGGTGAAGCGCTAGATATTTTAGATTTTAGCACAGCGGCTAAGGTGACGGGATCCCGATTTACATTCTATAAAGGTCTTGGAGCCCGACTAGAAAGAGCTTTAGTAAATTTCATGTTGGATCTTCATATCGACGAACACGGATATTTAGAGGTGTTTCCTCCATTTATGGTGCACAGGAGGAGTATGATAGGAACTGGACAGCTTCCCAAGTTTGAAGAAGATGCTTTTAAAGTTGAAAATACGGAATATTTCCTCATTCCTACTGCAGAAGTACCGGTTACCAATATGTATCGGGAACAAATTTTAGATGGCGATCAGCTGCCTATAAAGCATGTAGCCTATAGTGGTTGCTTCCGCGCAGAGGCAGGATCCGCTGGAAGGGATACTAGAGGATTGATTAGGCAGCATCAGTTTAATAAAGTTGAATTGGTTAAATTTACAAAGCCTGAAGACTCCTATGAAGAACTAGAAAAATTAACCCGGGATGCAGAAAAGGTACTTCAAGCTTTAGGCCTGCCGTATAGAGTAGTTGTACTATGTACAGGGGATTTAGGCTTTAGTGCTGCTAAGACTTACGATATAGAAGTGTGGATGCCAAGCTACGGAAGATATATAGAGATTTCTTCATGCAGTAACTTTGAAGATTTCCAAGCGCGAAGGGCCAATATTAGATTCCGCCCTGCACCTAAAGAGAAACCTCAATTTGTACACACGCTAAACGGTTCTGGTATAGCGGTTGGCCGTACGGTGGCGGCTATATTAGAAAACTATCAGCAAGAAGATGGATCCATAAAAATTCCTGAAAGATTAGTGCCTTATATGGGCGGTGTGGAAAAAATTGATTTTAAAAACGCAGTTGACACTAAGTAAAGAATTTGTTATACTATATTAGTGCCAGCTCATGATAATTTTGAAATTTGAGCTGGCTACGCGGAGAGATGTCCGAGTGGTTTAAGGAGCTGGTCTTGAAAACCAGTGATACCGTTAAGGTACCGAGGGTTCGAATCCCTCTCTCTCCGCCAAACCTAACATCTATGGAGAAGTACCCAAGTTGGCCGAAGGGGCGCCCCTGCTAAGGGCGTAGGTCGGGTTTACCGGCGCGAGGGTTCGAATCCCTCCTTCTCCGCCATATAAAGAGAAGTTAATCGTTTTGTACGGTTAACTTCTCTTTTTTTGTAATTCAATTCATAGTTGCTAAAAGCTGATATTTTTAAAAGCTGATATTTTTAATAATGGATTGACATGGCATGCAAATGCGCAAAAAATATGGTATACGCTAAAAAAATGTTTTGTGCTGTAGCAATATGCTTATAATATTATAAATTGGTAAATATAAGGGTAGAGGACAGTTAATCCGATTAATTATAAAATAGAACGGAGGTTTACAATGAAAGAGATCATATATTTTTATTTAAAGAACTGCCCCTATTGTAGAATGGCTGATGATATGATAGCGGAATTAGTCGATGAAAATCCAGAATTTGCAGATATTCCTATCAAAAAGATTGAGGAAAGCGAAAACCCAGAGATTGCGGATAAATATGATTACTATTATGTACCCTGTTTTTGGATAGGAAGCCACAAGCTTCACGAAGGGGTGCCTACAAAAGAAAAAATCAGGAATGTATTAGCTGCAGCATTGGAAAAGACATTGGTAGAATAAATACAAAAGTATAGTTCGGGACAGTTGAGGATAATAGTCGGAGTAATTGGAATAATATTTATAAAGAAACTTTATAGGAAAGGCAGGAGAGGATATGCAAAAGGTAACTTGCTCTATATGTGGTTATTCTAGCGACGAAGAAACCACCGTAGTCTGTCCCGAATGCAACAACTATGTATGTGAAGAATGCAGTTATTTGTACAATGGATATTGCGATGGATGTTATGAAGAAGTCACCTTGGACTTTGATGAGTTTGATATGTAGAAAATTTATAAAAAATATTTTATAAAAAATTTTGTCTGAACTATGGATTTTTTGTTGAATAAGTGTTACAATATAGATGTAAAATCGTTAACTCCCCTTATTATATATATATTCTTGGCCCTGCGCTAAGCAGGGTCTTTTTAATTCCAGTATATGGGGCTTGACAGTTAAAGGCCAATGTTTTAAAATAATATAGTAATTCATTTAAATATGTGCCCGTAGCTCAGTTGGATAGAGTGTCTGACTACGAATCAGAAGGTCGGGGGTTCGAATCCCTCCGGGCACACCAT
>CALGOY010000240.1 GCA_937960725.1 uncultured Bacillota bacterium | reverse complement strand
AAAACTCCATTATTTACTGTGGAAGAGAGGATGGAGCTTTTAAGAAAATCGGTAGCTAAGCTACCGAATGTAGAAGTTGACCATTTTGAGGGGTTGCTGGTGGATTTTATTAGAAGTAAAAATGCTCAAGTAATTATAAAAGGACTTAGGGCAATATCTGATTTTGAATACGAGTTTCAGATGGCTCTCATGAATCGAAAGCTTGCACCAGAGATTGAAACAGTGTTTATGATGACAAATCATAAATATTCTTATTTAAGTTCTAGCATAGTTAAAGAAGTTGGTAGCTTAGGAGGCTGTATAAAAGACTTAGTACCTGAGCCTGCATTGCCATATATTGTTAAGAAACTTAGAGAAAAATAGTATGGGGGGGTCCACTTTTGAATATATTTAATTTATTGGATGCTTTAGAAGATGAATTGGAAAGTGGGGTCAACGTGCCTTTTGCAGGAAAAGCGCTTGTTGATAGGGAAAAATGTCTGGATATCATTAGGGATATCCGCCTAAACCTGCCTGAAGAAATAAGACAAGGGGAATTGCTCAAACAGGAGCGGCAGAGGATTTTAATAGAAGCTCAAAAAGAAGCCGAAGCGATTATCAGGGATGCGGAGCAAAGAATAGAAGGGATAATCGACAATAATGAAGTAACTCAGAGAGCATACCAACAAGCGCGGGAGATCATGGAAAACTGCAAGAGGAGCGCAAGAGAAATTCGGCTTGGAGCTAATGAGTACGCCGATAACTTGTTAAAGCAAATAGAGAAATATCTCTTAGAACAGATAGAAATTTTAAGAAAAAATAGAGAAGAATTAAATACTTTGAAAGATAATCGGTCAGATTAATTTTGACCGATTTTTTTTAGATATATAAGACTGCAAATGCATTAGCAAAACAGATGATAGGGCTAAAATGATGAGTGCAACAATAGTCATTAACAAAAATTTAGTAGATGTAGATAAGATGTCTAAGCGGGAAAAGCTTATTCCGCCTTCAATAATAGCAGGGGGAGAATAAAATACAGAAACATCTCCTTTGTAATAAAATGTAACCACTATCCAAGTGATGAATGCTGATACGATGCCATGGCCTAATTTAGTAAGCAGATACATAGGTAGGGATACGGGAGTTTTAGCTAATAGCCCTGCTGCTTGGCTGTTTATTGAAAAACCGCTCCAGCCGATTAAGAAGCTAATAGCAATTAGCTTGTTGGAGAATGGGGCTATCGAATCGCTTATAAGTTTACAGCCCATAGTGACTTCCATTATCCCTGCACAAATTCCGTATATGAAACTAGATAAGTGGGAGGAGAAAGGAATAAAAATTTGAATGGATTTTGCAATGCCTTGAATGAGGCCTATTTCTAGGAGGAGGTTGAGAATGACAGAGAATAATACGATAAATCCTCCTATCAAGAATAAGGAGTTCATAGAGTTTCGAACGGCATCTCCCATCAGCTCTCCATAGCTTCGGCCATCTCTCTTTCTTGCACTGGCCATTTCCTGAAAAGCTCGGGATACAAGCCTGGCTGTAGCATTTTTTCCATTCTTCTGTGTATTTTCTAAAGAATATTCTGTGCTTGAGGAGCTATAAAATCTATATATTAATCCTAAAATAATGGCGGAGCTATAATGGCTAAATGCAATGAGCCTTCCCGCTTGGGAGCTGCCTAACATACCGATTCCAACGGCAGCAATCATAAACAATGGCCCCGAAGTACTGCAGAAGGACAAGATCCTTTGAGCTTCCTCTTTAGTTATCTTTCCAGCTTGATAAAAGGAAGATACTAGTTTTGCACCCATAGGGTAGCCGGATGTAATGCTCATAACCCAAATAAAGGAACTGCTTCCAGGGCATTTAAATAAAGGTTTCATGATGGGGTTTAGCAATACAGATACAAAATCCACCAATCCAAGGCCGATCATAATCTCCGATACTATAAAAAAGGGCAGCAGTGCAGGTAGCACTATGTCCAACCATACGCTAAGGCCATCTAATGCGGC
>CALGOY010000239.1 GCA_937960725.1 uncultured Bacillota bacterium | reverse complement strand
GGTTGAAAGGGATCTTACTTCCCCTTCTATTGCTACTCTTGTAGATATACTGGAATGTCTGGGTACAAACCTTAAGGATTTTTTTAATGATACTGACGATGAAAAAATTATTTTTAAGAAAGAAGACATTTTCATCCAGGAAGATGAGAAATTAGGCTACCACATACAATGGATTATTCCAAATGCCCAAAAAAATCATATGGAGCCTATAATCATAACTTTAAATCCTGGAGGCAGATCTGAAAAGGATGATCCCCATGATGGGGAAGAGTTTGGCTATGTATTATTAGGAAGTATATATCTACACTTGGGTAACCGCAAATTTAGGGCAAAAAAAGGAGAAAGTTTCTACTTCCGCCCTAATGAAGTTCACTATATTTCCAATGAGACAAAGAAAAGGGCTGTTGTATTGTGGGTTTCTACCCCGCCCAGTTTTTAGGGAAAGGAGAGATTAAAATGGCCGATGAAATTATTAGACTAGTTAATGTGTCAAAATACTACGATGATACTCCCGTGCTTAAAAATATCAATTTGTATGTAAAGCGCGGGGAATTTTTAACCCTTCTCGGTCCCAGTGGATGCGGGAAGACAACTACGCTTAGGCTTATTGGGGGATTTGAAAGCCCTGATTCCGGTGACATACTATTCGAAGGCAAGAGGATCAATGATTTGCCCCCATATAAGCGTAGGGTAAATACTGTATTTCAAAAATATGCCCTATTCCCTCATATGAATGTTGCTGAAAATATTGCCTTTGGACTTAATATTAAAAAATTAGACAAAAAGACTATAAAGGAGAAAGTGAAGAATATCCTTTCCCTAGTAAATCTAGAGGGCTTTGAAAATCGATCAATTGATTCTTTGAGTGGTGGTCAGCAGCAGAGAGTAGCTATCGCACGGGCCCTTGTCAATGAACCTGATGTGCTCCTACTGGATGAGCCTCTGGGTGCCCTTGATCTTAAGCTGCGAAAAGAGATGCAGTTGGAGCTTAAAAATATGCACAAACGCCTTGGAATTACATTTATATACGTTACCCACGATCAGGAAGAAGCTCTGACTATGTCCGATACTGTTGTAGTAATGCGGGATGGCACCATCCAGCAGATCGGTACACCCGTTGATATATACAATGAACCTAAAAATGCCTTTGTAGCTGACTTTATTGGGGAAAGCAATATAGTCGATGGAATTATGATCAAAGATTATGTAGTCGAGTTTGCAGGCCATCGGTTCGAATGCCTTGATAAGGGATTTGGCAATAATGTGGAAGTTGATGTAGTAATAAGGCCCGAAGATATTAAACTAGTTCCGGAAGGCAATGGAATGCTTAAGGGGGAAGTAAAATCAGTAATTTTTAAAGGGGTACATTATGAAATGCTGGTCGAAAGTAATAACATACTATGGAAAGTCCATAGTACTGAAATGGAACCAGCTGGCAGTAAAGTCGGTTTATTAATTTTACCCGATGATATTCATATCATGGAAAAGGTGAGGCTCTGATGAAAAAAACATGGATTGCTTATCCATACATCGTATGGATGATAATATTTATCGTTGTACCCTTGTTTTTAATCTTATATTACGGATTCACAGTAAAAACAGAAGATGGTATCCGCTTTACCCTTGAGCATTTTCAAAGATTTCTAGAACCCATATACGTCGCGGTACTATTTCGGTCGATATATCTAGCCCTAATAAGCACAATAATCTGCCTTATTATCGGATATCCTTTGGCTTTAATATTGGCCAGCAAAGATTTCAACCAAAACAAAGTGCTTGTTCTGCTCATAGTTATTCCTATGTGGATGAACTATTTGCTCAGAACCTACGCCTGGATGACTTTGTTGGAAAACAACGGACTTATAAATACTTTTTTATCTTCAATAGGCTTGCCCACTTTTCAGCTTCAATATAATCAGGGAGCAGTTGTATTAGGAATGGTTTACAATTTTCTTCCTTTTATGGTGCTTCCTATATATTCAGTCCTCATTAAAATTGACCAAAGCGTCATCGAAGCTGCTCAAGATTTAGGGGCAAATTCTTTCAACGTTTTTAAAAAGGTAATATTTCCTATGAGTATTCCAGGGGTTATTTCTGGGATTACAATGGTTTTCATGCCTGCAGTAACGACATTTGTTATCTCAAGGCTTTTAGGCGGAGGGCACTTTACCCTCATAGGAAATTTGATAGAACAGCAGTTTGTATATACCGGCGATTGGAATTTTGGCTCTGCCATATCGATTGTTATGATGATATTGATTCTTTTAAGTATGGGTATAATGTCTAGATTTGACAGCGGCCGTGAAGGAGGTGGGCTATGGTGACTAGATTTCTCAAAAAATGTTACGTAGGTTTGATACTAATATTTTTATATGCCCCTATCATCGTTTTAGCTGTATTCTCATTTAACAGCTCTAAATCCCGGGGGCACTGGACTGGCTTTACCCTAAAGTGGTATGTAGAAATGTTTCAAGATCGACACATTATGTCTGCTCTGTACTACACTATCGTCATAGCCATTTTGGCAGCCACCATAGCCACAATAATAGGCCTTGCTTCTGCCATAGGCATATACAATATGAACAAGATAAACAGGAGCATTATAATGAACCTCACCTATCTGCCGGTTTTGAATCCAGATATTGTCACAGGTATTTCCCTGATGATTCTGTTTATATTTATAAATCTTGATCTGGGATTTTTAACTATGCTAATCGCCCATATTACTTTCAATATACCCTATGTAATACTATCTATACTTCCCAAGCTCAGGCAGATGGATAAACACCTATACGAAGCTGCACTGGATTTAGGAGCTACCCCATTCTATGCATTCTGGAAAGTTGTTCTGCCTGAAATTATGCCTGGAGTAGTTACGGGATTTATTCTAGCTTTTACTTTATCTATCGATGATTTCGTCATAAGTTTCTTTACGACAGGAGCAGGAGTGTCTAACTTATCAATCTTAATTTACTCCATGGCAAGGCGTGGAATAAGCCCAACTATTAACGCTTTATCCACCCTGATGTTCGTTTGCGTGTTATTATTATTGCTTCTTGTAAATAGATCGGA
>CALGOY010000238.1 GCA_937960725.1 uncultured Bacillota bacterium | reverse complement strand
CCTGTTTTGCCCTAACTCTTTATACTCCTGTATTCTCTTTTCTAAATCGGGATATTTGCGAATTGTTTTATCGGAGAACATCCCATCGGATATATCCTGGGTTGCTGCTTTTTCATGCCCAATCAATGCCCATGTAGAATCTATTAGATTTGCAAACTCTTCTTTCCGTAGCGCCTCGCAGATAAAGGACTGTCTAGGGGAATTTATATCCTCTCCAGAAATCTCAAAGAGTTGGAACTTACGGCACATCTCCTTTACCCTCTGTAGCTGAGCCATAGTATTCCTAGAAGGCATATAAGTTACTGCATCAAATCCCAGATCCTTTATTACTTCAAATAGCAGGTCTAAGTAATCGTCTTCGAACTTTTGAGACTTTTTATCTCCTGTAACCGAATCCTCCACATCCCCAAGATAGGCATAAGCTGATATGGCGCCAATCCTTTTGGAAAAATCAATAACTTCCCTAACATCGGGGCATTCCGCTGTTGCATCAATATAGAACTGGCCTACCAAGTCGCTCTTAAGCACGCCTAGCAGGTCATATTCATAGAATTCATTCTGCGGATCCAAAAGATAGCCTTCAATTCGGGGTTTTATAGGTAGCTTTAGTTCTTCTTTAAGAAAATTGACCAGTCTCTCTCCTCTACCATATCGCTCAACCAGCTTTTTGGAGAGGGCAAAAAGTAAATGCCTCTCAGTAATGCTCCCGCCCTCATGATGCATAGAAATGGATACTATATCTTCGTCAAAATCTAACTCAATTCCAAACGGCTTCATAATATCATTGAGTTTTTGGGTCATCTGTCGGTTCCGCTTATTTCTCTCTTCCCTGTAAGGAGCAAAGAATTGTTGGACAGCATCGATCTGAGTATGGGGGATTCCATGCAAAGCTATATATGCGATTGAATCTTGATCTGGATTATTAATTCTTCGCCCTTTTAGAGCTGTATCTGAAAAATCAACCCGGCATTCTATTCCAATAGTAGTGGCTATGCCTGCTATCCTTCCTGCTTCGATAAATTCCCAGGCTCCTGCAATCGAATCGTGGTCCATAATGCCTGCAGTAGTCAATCCTGAATTATAAGCCATCCATACAGCCTTCGTTGGAGAATAAGGTGAAAAAGAATAGCTTGTATGTATATGGTTGTTAACATAGCCTTTCTTTTTCTCTGGAGCTTCTATAACCCCCCGTCCTACCCCTTCCATAAGCTTTCTTAAAGCTTCTAACCTCGTTTCCAATACATCTCTATTAAGATCTGATATGTACTTCTCCACTTGCATCTGCTGCACATATCCCCCCAATATTAAAAATACAAAAAAATAACACCCTTCTATCTCTTCAGATTTGTTTAAATATATTATATATTATTAAACATGGCTCTTCAACATAGTTTTGTAATGTACAATAAATATATGTTTTTTTGCAATAAAAAAGAGGCTTTCTACTGAAACCCTCTTTTTTGCTCTTCCTCTTGTTCATTTTCTTGCTCTTCCTCAAATATGTACTTATATAGCTGTCTATTATGTAACGACCATATCCTATCAGTAAAATCGCCCTCTCCCACGTTTTCAAGCGCTTTCCTCATATCGTACATCCTGGCATCCAATACATCGAGATAGTGAAGCACTTCCGCTTCCGGAATCATAGGCCTTTTGGGGCTGCCAAACTCTGGCTCATAGTGATGTGTAAGAATCATGTGCTGAAGCAGAACTATTATCTCAGGATCGGCATTAACCTCATTCCCTATTCTCTCTATCATTTTTACCCCTTGGATAATATGCCCTAGCAGCATTCCCTCCACTGTGTAACTTGATACAATCCCCAAATCATTGGCATCCATTTCCTCTATCTTCTCTAAATCATGAAGGATAATCCCCGCATACAACAGATCTCGCCTCAGAAAGGGATATATTTCCCTTACCTTATCCGCCAATCTCAGCATAGTAAGAATATGGTACAAAAGGCCCGAGCGGATGGAATGGTGATTTTTCATAGCTGCAGGATAGTACATCAATTTCTCTTTCTTCTCGTTTAGTGCCCGGCTTACAATTTCCTTTATATCCCGGTTTTTTATCTGAATTATGTATTTGAGAATTTCTCCAAACATCTCTTCCGGCTTATAGGGAGCTGTCTGGACAAAATCCTCCATATTTACCTTATCGTTTTCATTTGTAAAGCGAAATCTATCTATCTTAAGCTGGAGCCTATTTTGCCACTTGACGACTACTCCCCTAACTTTAATCAAACAGCCTTCCTTATACTGTATATTATCATCCCCGGTGTAGTCCCAAGCTTGGCATTGATCTCTCCAGTATTATCCGACAGTGTAAAATCCAGATATTTTTTATTATTATTAGCTATCCTGACAGCTACATCTTTAACCAAAAAAAATCCCTCAATCTTTTCCCCAGCTTGAAATTCTATAATCTTTTTATTTTGCACAAGCTCCCTCCTATCGATTAGTATTAGTTTATTCATTATAACAAACATTATGTTTATCTTCAATTTATAAAAAGACTAATTGCAATTTTATGCTAAATATTATAATGTTTATTATAAGCAGTATTAATTATGAAGGGGAGATTATCAAAATGGTAAATAGCACATCGATTTTATTCATGGCTATAGCATTTGCCATCCAATTCTTTTTTCCCATAGCTCTGGCCATCTATTTCTATCGGAGGGAAAAAATATCGATTGGAATCTTATTTACAGGAGTTTTAGTATTTCTAGTATCTCAAATAATAATTCGAATTCCTCTATTAAAACTCGCTCAAAACACTCCATGGTACCGAAATCTGGAATCCAATCATATATTTATCCTCTATCTCCTTCTAGCCCTTACCGCTGGCCTATTTGAAGAAAGCGGCCGATATTTAGGATTTAAGTTTATATTTAAAATCAAAAACAAACTGGAATGGAAGAGCGGGCTGGCGCTGGGGATTGGGCATGGAGGGCTGGAATCGATCTATATTAGCACTAGCAATATCAATAACATTATAATAAGCCTCATGATAAACGCCGGTACCTTTGATTCCATTATCGCCCCCTTATTGCCCTCTGAAACTGTTCAGTATATAAAAGATCAGCTGATAAACACCCAGCCTGCTCTATTTCTTGCCGGAGGACTGGAAAGATTATTTACTATGTTTATCCAAATAGGCCTTTCTATGATCGTCCTCTACTCCGTTAAAAACAGGAAAGCAATCTATCTTCTTTTGGCTATTATTCTGCACACTCTCGTTAATCTTTTATCGGTTTATATAGCTGAATATTTTGGTGTTTGGGGAGCAGAGCTTTTTATAGGTCTTGTAGCAGCAGCATCAATAATACTTGTATTTAAATCCAGAAAATACTTTGAAGACGAAGTAGAATCTATTTAAATATCCTGTCTTGGTATTTTTCCAGGATTACCATCAAAGGATATCCCAACCCATAGCAGGCTACCAGCTGCCCCAATGCCACCGTTAGCATGGTAAAAAACAGCGGATATCCAAAGGCGTAGTTTAATACCCATCCGATAACTATTCCGTTAACCACTACCGGCGGCAGGGGCACCAGCCATCTTTTAGGCATCTTTCTGGATAAAACAGCAGCAATCAAGGTAGCTAGGCTGCCGAACACCATATCAATAATTCCCGCTCCTCCGTAGATATTAGCTACAATGCAGCCGATGAATAATCCCGGTATAGCAGCAGGGGTAAAGGCCGGCAAAACAGTTAGAACCTCCGAGATTCTTACTTGAATCTGGCCGTAGCTGATAGGTGCAAAAGCGATGGTGAGGACTACATATATAGCGGCAATTATGGCCGCTTGTACAATCATTTTTAAACTTTTATTTTGCATTCGTTCATCCCTCCAATTTCTTTTTCTTTTATAGAACTTTTTAAGACATGAAAAAAGGGCACATCCTGCCCTTTAAATTTAAGATCCCCAAAGGACACAATCCCCTGGGGATCTTGGGTCCGTAGTTTTGTTTATAGACAGGATGGTTTCGAACTGTCTTATTCAATTGTCACACTCTTTCAACCTCAATGCCTGTTTCATGGCCATTGAGATCAAATCTATCAAATGAAGTATCTGAAACCCTTTCAATGCTTACAGCCAGCGTCTCATTCATAATATACTGCTTATAATTTTCTACCGCCTTGAAGACATCCTCATCGCCATCGTACATTATCTTAATGTTGTCTGTTACTTCAAAATCATAGTTCTTCCTCATCTGCTGTACCTTAGATACAAACTCTCTGGCAAGTCCCTCGTCGATCAACTCCTGGGTGAGAGTCGTATCTAATATAACAAACAAGTTGTTCTCCATCATTATATTGTAGCCTTCTTTAGCATTGGCCGTAACGAGGACGTTTTCGCTGTTTATTTCAAAATCTTCCCCATCTAGATCTATGGTTACAGATTCTCCTGCCTCAATCTTTGGTGCGACCTCAGAAGCATTAAGCCCTGCCAAAACCTTCTGGAAGGTCTTCATTTTAGGTCCTAAAATTGGCCCTAATACCCTGAAGTTAGGCTTGAGGGCATAGTCCATATACTCATCCAGGTGGTCTGCGAATACTACTTCCTTTACGTTTAATTCTTCTTTAATTAGCGGCACCAGATCTTCAATCAATTCCCTATGCTTGCCATCCACCAAAATCCTTTGCAGAGGTTGTCTAACCTTAATTTTAGCTGACTCCCTTGAAGCCCTACCTAGAGTTACTAAGTCCCTTACCAAATCCATCCGCTCTTCTGCTTCTTTATCAATTAGCTCCACATTGGCTTCAGGATAATAGCTCAGATGGACAGAAGTCTCTCCAGTCAAATTTCTATAAATCTCCTCTGATAGATAAGGAGCAAAAGGCGCTATCATCTGTGAGATTCCTACTAATATCTCGTAGGTGGTGTTGTAAACCGCCTTCTTATCATCATCCAGTTCAGAAGCCCAGAAGCGTCTCCTTGAGCGGCGGATATACCAGTTGGACAGATCCTCATTGACAAAGTTCTGGATCCTTCTTACAGCCCTAGTGAGGTCATAGTTATCCATATCCTCCACTACATCTTTCTTCAGGCTGTTGTATTTAGACAGTATCCATTTATCAAGCTCTGTCCTATCTTTATAATCCACGAAAAACTCTCTGGGGTCTACCCCATCGGTATTGGCATACAAAACGAAGAAGTTATATACATTCCGCAGCGTGCCGAAGAACTTGCTCAGCACTTCCTTGACCCCATCTACATCGAACCTAGTGGGCACCCAGGGAGGGGATACATACAGTAGATACCATCTTAAAGCATCTGCTCCATATTTATCGAAGAGCTCGAAGGGATCTACAGTATTCCCCCTGGATTTGGACATCTTCTTGCCTTCCTTATCCAGGATCAAATCGTTTACCAGCACGTTTTTATATGGGGCTTTACCCGTAATCAGGGTAGAAATAGCTATTAGGGAGTAAAACCATCCCCGAGTCTGATCGATACCTTCGCAGATAAAATCTGCTGGGAACATCTCTTCAAACTTATCCTTGTTCTCAAAGGGGTAGTGCAGCTGTGCAAAGGGCATAGCACCGCTATCGAACCAGCAGTCAATAACATCCTTAACCCGGCTCATGGTGCCACCACATTCGCTGCATTCTATATGAACCTCGTCCACATAGGGCCTATGGAGCTCTATACTTTCATCGATGTCCTCAATCGCCCGCTCCACAAGCTCTTTGCGGGAACCGATGCTCTCACAATGGCCGCACTCGCATTTCCAGATGTTCAGAGGAGTACCCCAGTATCTGCTTCGGGATAGGGCCCAGTCGTTTAGGTTCTCCAGCCAGTTTCCAAACCTCTTCTCCCCTACAAAGTCCGGATACCAATTTACACCGTTGTTATTTTCGATGAGCTTATCCTTAACCCGGGTCATCTCAATATACCAGCTGGGCTTTGCATAGTAAATGAGCGGAGTATCGCATCTCCAGCAGTGAGGATAGTTGTGCGCTATTCTTTGCTTTCTAAATAGCTTTCCGGTCTCTGCCAGCCATTTTATAATATCCACATCGGCATCCATTACGAACATGCCCTTCCATGGAGTTGTAGTATATTTTCCTTCTTCGTCGACGGGCTGTAGCACCGGCAGATCATATTTTCTTCCAGTGTTATAGTCGTCCTCACCGAATGCAGGAGCGGTATGAACGATTCCTGTACCAGCATCTGTAGTTACATAATCGGCTACCGTTACGAAGAAAGCCTTTTTGTCCTCAGGTACCTCCACAAAAGGCATAAGCTGCTCATATTCAACGTATTCTAAATCCTTTCCTTTTATCTCTTCGAGGACCTCAAAATCCTCCTCCAAGACTTCGGATGCCAGGCTCTTCTCTATATAATATATTTCACCGTTGCTATAGCGAACCTTTATATAAGTCTCCTCAGGATTGACGGTCAAGGCCACGTTGGAAGCTAGCGTCCAAGGAGTGGTTGTCCAAACGAGGAAATATTCATCCGCATCTTTCTTCTTAAACTTAACGTAGACGGTGTTAGTCTTTACCTCCTTATAGCCTTGAGCTACCTCATGGGAGGCCAGACCAGTACCACAGCGGGGACAATAGGGCAATATCTTATGGCCTTCATATAGATAGCCCTCTTTAAATAGCTTATCTAAAATCCACCATTCGGTCTCTATATAGTCGTTATCAAGGGTAATATAGGGGTTGTCTAAGTCTATGAGATAAGCCATCCTCTCAGTCATTTCTCGCCATTGCTTTTCGTACTTAAATACCGACTCCCTACATTTTTGGTTAAATTTATCGATACCGTACTCCTCAATCTCCTGTTTATTATTTAGCCCTAATTCCTTCTCTACCTCGATTTCTACCGGCAGCCCATGGGTATCCCAGCCGGCCTTCCTCTTAACCTGATAGCCCCGCATAGTCTTATAGCGGCACACGGTATCCTTGAGAGTCCGGGCCATAACGTGGTGAATACCTGGCGTACCGTTTGCCGTAGGCGGACCTTCATAGAATATAAAAGGCTTTTTCCCTTCTCTTGTATCTATACATTTATGCAAGAGATCTATTTCATTCCAGTATTGAGCAATTCTCTTCTCACTTTCGCCCACTGGAAGATCTAATAGCGATTTGAACTCTGCCACTAACAATCCCTTCCTTTCTATTGGTATTTACAGCTTATATCCAGTTTTAACCGCATCTTAACCCTTATACTCGTATATCAAAAAATCCCTAAGCCAAAGACTTAGGGACGACTGTGCCGCGGTACCACCCATATTATAAGAAATATAACGGAAAGTTATATTTCTTATCGCTCATTAGAAGTAACGCATTCCCGCGGGCTACCCTACTTACAGTACTCAAATGCTGCTTTCAGGCGCCGGCTCCAGGGTGATCTTCGTAAGGGCTTTGTATAGCAATCTCCCACCATCTGATTGCCTCTCTGGATACAAAAACCCAAACTACTCTCCCTGTCATCGCCTTTTACAAAAGCCTATTATATTCTCTAAAAATTCAACCTTTTCTTATTGTAACCCATGTAAATTCCATTGTCAAGATAGGTCGATTTTAATTGGGTTTTTTCTATAGTGTTTCTTATTAGAAATGACACAATAAGAGCAATCATCGAAAGCCAAAATATCCATAATCTCGCTTTATCTGCCCCCATTTGATTCCCTCCTTTATATATCCTTTATATATCAAGTTTAAGCGGTAAATTATATTTGCCCCTACTTTAAGGTATGCATGTACTTCTCCGCTTCATACCAGGGCACAACGAAGGAAGTACCCTTAGATGTTAGTACCCCTTTATGTTTTTTCTCAAAAACATGGTTTTCGATAAGGTGCTGAAAATTTGCCGCCAAATTATCCACATGCCACTCGCTGGCAAACGTAATCCCAGCCCCTCTGGGATTCGGCTCCAACCTCAATTGAACCTCTGCATAATGCCTAAGGGGTTCAAAATGCCCGTATCCAACCACCGGCTCTTCAATAGTTTCCCGATACTGGACCTGGGGCTTCTCAAAAGCAAGCGATATGCCAAACCTTTTACTGATTAACTGCTCCAGCACTTCCAGCTGTATCTTTCCCATCACGCTTACCAGTATATCCCCCGTCTCCTCCTGAAAGGAAACCGACAGCATCGGATCCTCCGCCTCCAATAGGCGAAGCTTCTCCAGGCAGGTGTTTGTATCCGTTTCATCCAATATATTTACCCTGGATTGGAGAGCTGGTGTCAAATAATAGCTGGCCCTCGATATTCGATTTATCTTCCCCTCTGCTAAATCCATCCCACAGCCAGGGCTTTTTAAACCAGTTACTGCAAAGACCTCTCCTGCAGAAACCTGGCTCCTGACCTCATATTTCTTGCTATTGTAAATGCGGATCTCGTTTATCTTTTCACTAAAGCTTTCCCCATCCATTTCAAACATAAAGTCATCTTTAACCTGCAGTTTCCCGGATAAAGCCTTTATAAAGGTCAGCTTGTTGCCATTTTCATCATGCCTAATCTTATATACCCTTCCTGTAAAGGGCCTATCTTCCGCCGCCCCATAATTTGTCGGCGAAAGATAGGCAAACAGCTCTAGAAAAGAGTCGATTCCTACTCCCTTCAAAGCCGAACCGCCCATAACGGGAAAACATTCCTGCTTTTTTATTAAGCTAACCAGGGTGCACCTGAGGGTGTCTGCTGTATAATTTCCTTCCAAATAGGCTTCCAGAAATTTTTCATCCCGCTCCGCGGCAAACTCTGCTACTTTCGTATCCATTTCTAAAATATCATCCATGGAGTTTAGATACAAAATATCCTCGCTAAGCTTATTCTTTATGTCATTCAATACCCTTTCTAGATTAAAGCTGTCCATATCAGCTTTGTTGATAAAGATAAAAATCGGAATTCGGTAGGATTTTAAAAGGCGAAAAAGGGTCCTGGTATGGGCTTCAACCCCAGAGCTGCCGCTAACCAATAGTATGGCATAATCCAGCGCCTGAATAGAGCGCTCTGCCTCCGCCGAAAAGTCCGCATGCCCTGGGGTATCTATAAGATAGTAGGTATCCCCTTTAAATTTAAATACTGCTTGATCTGCAAATATGGTAATGCCCCTGTCTTGCTCAATCTCATCTGTATCCATATAGGAGGTTTTATGGTCCACCCTCCCAAGGCTTCGAATACTTCCCGTATGGTATAGCAACCGTTCAGAGAACGTAGTCTTGCCCGCATCTACATGGGCAAAAACCCCTATTGTCTTCCTCATCCTACTCTCCTCTCGACGTTATAAAGAAGCTTCCCGCCCTCTTATTTAAAAGGCAAAATTACCATCTTTAAATATTGCTATAGTCTTTCCATTATGGAGCAGCCCTTTAATCTCCAGATCCGATGTTCCAAACATAAAATCAACATGAATTAGTGAGTCATTAACACCGGCAGCTTCCAGCTCCTCCTTACTCATAGCCTCGCTGCCTTTTAGACACACAGGATATGCCTTGCCTATGGCCAGATGACAGGAGGCGTTTTCATCAAACAAGGTATTGTAAAATAATATATTCATATTGGAGATCGGCGAATCGTAGGGCACTAAGGCAATCTCCCCTAAATAATGGGCTCCTTCGTCGGTTTCAATAAGCCGTTTAAGGGTCTCGTATCCCTTCTTGGCCTTAAAATCGACGATCCGGCCCTTCTCAAAGGTCAAGGAAAAATCTTCAATCAGCGTCCCATTATAGTTAAGGGGCATAGAGCTGTATACCACGCCGTTTACTCCTTCTTTTGCAGGAAGGGTAAATATTTCTTCCGTAGGCATATTGGCCACAAACTCCACCCCATCGGTGGTATAATCTGACCCTCCCATCCATATATGGCCCTCCGGCAGTTCTACCCTTAGATCCGTCCCTAGAGAATTTTTTATGTGGAGCTGTTTTAAGCCTATTTTATTGAGATAGTCTATATTTTTCTTCAAAGTAGCCTTATGTTCCTCCCATGCTTTAACCGGGTCTTCTTTATCTACCCGAACCGATTTTAAAATCGCATCCCACAGCTTTTCAACTGCCTCGTCCTCATCTACTCCAGGAAAAACCTTTTTCGCCCAGGAAGCAGTGGGAGCAGACACTACGCACCAAGCGTTCTCATTGCTCATCAGCCTCTCCGAATATTCAATAAGTGCGGTATTGCTCGCCTTTCTTGCCCTAGATATCCGATCTGGGTCGACATCTTTCAAAAGCTCTGGGTCAGAAGCAGCTATGCTTAAAAAAGCTGCACCATTTTGGGCATAAAAATTATAATATTCCTTTCTCCAGTTGGGAAACTCGTCAAAAATCTCATCCGGCGCTTTTAAATAGCGGATTTTATTTGAAAGCTCGTCGTTCCAATTCATCACCACTTCCCTGGCCCCTTCGTCATAGGCTGCTTCAGCAACCATCCTAGCAAAATGGGCACATTCAATCGGAGTTGAAACCACGAGAGTCTGGTTTTTTTGAATATTTAATCCAGTTT
Organism: uncultured Bacillota bacterium; assembly: GCA_937960725.1. Lineage (GTDB taxonomy): Bacteria > Bacillota > Clostridia > Caldicoprobacterales > UBA3941 > CALGOY01. The sequence continues at coordinate 1,087 of CALGOY010000238.1, read as the reverse complement.
TAACAATTAGCTGAGCATATTTGCGCAGTAATTTATCGTTCATAGAAAACACCTCTTTCACAATTTTTATCAATTAAAGTATACCACAATAAATCGCTATAGTCTTTTAAAAGAAATCTTTTTTCATTACAAATCCCTCCCATGCATTAAATACATTCAGCTTGGTTAATATAATCCTTGAAATTCTGAATTTAGAAAGGAGTAAATGTGCATGACTAAGGTAAGGTTGGCGGTTATTGGAACTGGAATGGCATGGGAGCGGCTTCACTGGCCGGCTATTCAGGAACTTGGAGATAAATATGAAATCGTTGCCCTCTGCAACAAAACTAAAAAGGACGCTGAAAACTTCGCCAACAGCATCAACCTGGATTTAAACAATGTTTACGATGATTACAACGAAATGCTCCAAAGAGACGATATCGACGCCGTAGTCGTATTAGTTCCAATTCCCGAAAACTTTGAAGCGGCGGCAGCAGTCCTTAGGGCCAATAAACACTTAATAGCTGAAAAACCCTTAGCCGCTACCCTAGAAGGAGCCCAGGAGCTTTTAGAGCTTCATAAAAGACATCCGGTGCAATTTATGGTAGCCGAAAACTACCGCTACAATGAAGAGAATAATATAATCAGAGATATTATCAATCAAGGTAAAATTGGACAAGTCATGTATTTTGTAAAAAATAATATGACAGACTTTGAAGCAGAGATGACGAAAAACACCTTCGCCGCTACCGAATGGCGTCAATATCCCGATTATAGAGGAGGAACTTTTCTAGATGCAGGCATCCACGATATAGCAGCCCTTCGCCACATCTTCGGCGAAGTAGACCATGTATATGCTTTAGGCCGTCCTCAGCAGGAGCCCTTTAACCCGTATATGTCCATCAACGTTCAAATTCTGTTTAAAAGCGGGGTAATAGGCCAGTATAACTACTGCAGCGAAATCGATGAACTACAAAAGCCACCCATTGGATTTAGAATCTTCGGCACCCAGGGTGAAATCTATTTGGAAGATAAGAAAAGCGGCGTTATCCATTTTACCGGTAATTCTTGCTTCAATTAAATACGGTGGTTCTGTAGCTTTGTCAGG
>CALGOY010000237.1 GCA_937960725.1 uncultured Bacillota bacterium | reverse complement strand
ATACTTCCAGGAGCAAACTGCGGCGCTTGTGGCTATCCCGGCTGTGATGGATTTGCCGAAGCGGTAGCAAAAGGCGAGGCCCCGGCCAACGGCTGTACTCCCGGAGGAGCGGCTGTAGTTGAAAACATCGGTAAAATATTGGGAGTTGAGATAGATAGTCAGGAGCGTAAAATTGCTAGAGTGCTATGTCAGGGGGATTGCGACAACGCTATAGATAAATATCATTATGAGGGTATTCAGGACTGCGTTGCAGCTGACTTAGTCCTAGGAGGCCCTAAAGGCTGTGAGTTCGGCTGCATGGGGTTAGGTAGCTGTGTGCGAGCCTGTCCCTTTGATGCCATTCATATCAATGAAAAGGGCATAGCTGAAGTGGATGAAGAAAAATGCACAGGATGCGGTAAATGCGTTGAGGCCTGCCCTAAATCTTTAATTGAAATGATAGCTGAATCCAGCCAGGTTCGGGTTTTATGTAAGTCTGAAGATAGAGGAAAAGATGTCAAGTCAGTTTGCAAGGTTGGCTGTATCGGCTGTAAAATATGTGAGAGGGTATGTAAATTTGATGCTATCCATGTGGAAAATAATCTTGCTAAGATCGACTATGACAGGTGTGTAAACTGTATGCTGTGTGCTGAAAAATGCCCTACTAATGCCATATACGCTAACTTTGATGCTAGGAAGATAGCCTACATTGACGGTGAAAAATGCATAGGTTGTACATTATGTAAGAGGGCTTGCCAGTTTGAGGCTATAGAGGGCGAAGTAAAGCAAAAGCACAAAGTACTTGAAGATAAGTGTACAGGCTGCGCACAGTGTGTTGAGAAATGTAGGGTAGAAGCAATTACTATGAAATAATAATGAGGGATGGTAAAAAATATGGAAGGCAAACCCTTCCATATTTTTTACCCATTTTATTATTTAAGTTCTACTTTGATGTGTTTTAGAGCCAACGGTGGGAAAGGAATGAGCAATATTGGTAGATTTAAAGGTAGTTTATCCCGTGGGAGAGCAGTATAAAGCCCCTAGTGCTGCTTCAGATTGTGATAGCAGTATTTGTACAGGACAGTTCTATTGGGGCGATGTGCTGGATGGAATTTCCGCTATCGAAGAAAAGTATAAAGGGCAGTTTCAGCTAATATATCTAGATCCTCCATTTATGACAGGCCAAACTTTTGCTTTTAAACAGAGAGTGGGAGAAAAAGGTTGGAAAGATGGAGATAAAGGATATATTATTGAGCATACTGCGTACGGCGATAAGTGGAAACGAGGTAGAAAAGAATTTTTGAGTTTAATGGAAAAGGTGCTTAGAGGGGTCTATAACTTACTTTCGCCAGAGGGAAGCCTCTACCTACATATAGATTATCGCACCAGCGCATATCTTAGAATAATGCTTGATAATATTTTTGGAGAGGAAAACTTCCTCAATGAAATTATATGGCATTATAAGACGGGGGGAAGGGCAAGAAAATATTATAGCAGGAAGCATGACAACATTTTATTTTATAGCAAATCTTCCGATTATTATTTTAATCCAGATGCCATTGGAGTAGCCAGGGGAAGGGCGAAAAGAAACCATATGAAGCAGGAAGTGGACGAGGAAGGGCGAATTTTTTGGTCCATAAAGTCTGGAGGAAAGATATACAGATATTATGAAGATAGCAAGATATATCCCAGCGATGTATGGGATGATATATCCCATCTGCAGCAGCGGGATCCCCAAAGGACTGGATATGATACTCAAAAGCCGGAGGCCCTGCTAGAGAGGATTATAAAGGCCTCTTCAAAACCAGGGGATCTGGTAGGGGATTTTTTTGCAGGTTCTGGCACAACTCTGGCTGTAGCCCATAGGCTAGGCAGAGATTTTATAGGAATAGATAACAGCATTTTTTCCCTCCATATCTGCCGAAAGAGACTATTGTCTCAAATAAAGGGTGATTTAACAGTGCGCTATGGAGATGAAAAAAAGCAAAAAAAAGAACCTCAGAAAATTGAGGTTCTCGTAACGGAAAATCCAACGGGGGGGCTGAATGTTTCCCTAATAGATTATATTCCCCAAGGGGAGGATCCGTACCAATTTACAAAGCTCGATTGGATAGATTATTGGGCAGTAGGCTATATAGAAAATAATTTATTTCATGCCGCCGCATGGGAGATAAGAAATTACTCTAATCCTTCGCTATCGGGCAATCTAGTTTTGCAGGAAATCTCCAATAGACAGCCTGCGGTTCATATTGTCGATGTATTAGGTAATCAGGTGTTTTATCGGATAAGCCATAGCTGATGCCAATTTCAATTAAGCAGCTTTCGATTTAATAGAAGACAGCCAGTCTTCTATTGAAGAAGGCGGTGAGAGGAAGTAATATTGAAGAATTTTATCGCCTTCCCGCTCCTGAGTATTGCTCCATATAAGCCAATTATTGTCGTTGGAATAATAAAATTCCAACTCAAAATCGTTGTCAAATGTCACAACAATGCGATGGCTGCTTTCGGCAGGCGGTGAAAAATTCAGCTCTTCCTCATCGCTTACTGCAGCGGATTCTTTCAAGATATCTTTAAAAGTCTGTATGAAAGCTAGATCTTTTTCTTGCTTAGAGGATAATGAAACTGAAGTAGAATCGATCCGCTCCTTCGGATTATAAAATGTTATGTCGATAGTATCTACTTCATGCCCTTTTATCTCCTTTAGGGAGAGTATATAAGAGCCGCCTATCTTTCTAGCACAGCTTGACAGGAGCAATAGCCCTATGACTAGTATAAGTATGATGTTTTTGGCGTAACTAAGCTTTTTTTCCATAGTTTCTCTCCTTAATTCTGCTTTATGTTACACCTATTCTATCACAAACCTCTACTTCATGTCCACCATTTGCAAATCCGCCTCTAAAGGTATGCTGATATCTGCATGGCCAGCCAATGTCTCAACTGTCTGACCTTCTATAAGAAATTGAACTCTTTCAATGTCTAAATCCGGCTGTAAGACTAAGGTGTTAACTATTGAGTAAATGGTGAACAGTTCTCCAGTGCTACCTCCCCAGTGGTTATCCTTCAATTCCTTGCTGAAGTCAACATAGGCAGTTTTGCCTTTAACTTCAACTCCTAAAAGCTTAGTTCCATCAGGTATAGTCTTGTTATTATCAGCATTTTGTGGGCCTTTTATAAGCTCGCCTATCAGCGCTTCGGGGGTGATATTATCAACAGTTCTTTCTTCTCCCACCAGGCGCAAGCCATCGGAGTCGCTAAAGTATACGGTAACTAGCTTGGTTTTTGACTGCTCTTTCGAGCTATCATCTGCCTCATCATCTGTAGACTCATGGTTATCTGCATTATCGTCCTCGGTTTTTAAATTATCATCATTATCCCCTTCAAGCTTTGCCTCATCTGAACTACTGCTCTTATGTACATCGCCTTCTTCTTGAGTTATTCCTTCATTGGATGGGGTATCAACAGCTTCACAGGCTACAATTCCTAAAACAATTAGACTAATTAAGCTGAATATAAGGATTCGTTTCATTGTATTAAACCTCCATTTCAATATAGATCAGACAGGTCAGCAGTTAAGACTATTATTGGCGACGCTTATTACTATACCATAGAATAGTTAACCTGCCTTTTCTATTATATTAACCTTAAGTAAAAGTTTATAAATAAAAAATAATAAATCATTATATTTTTATTAAAAATATGTAATAAAAGCGAAAACATTCCTCACCAAGAAAGTATAGGAAAACAATAGCGGATATTTAAAATTATATACAGTCTTGTCGTTAATTGTATTCATAAAAAAAATAATAGAATACAAACTAATAGCAAGGAGGCGATAAAATGAGAAAAACAAAAATCCTTGCTTTTTTTCTGTGCATTGTTTTAGTAGTTGCTTTAGCAGCTGCCTGTGGACAGATGCAACAGACGGAAGACCGAAATAATAGAGATAATAACACAACCACTCCACAAGGTGAGCAGACGAGGGTAGCGCCGAGAACAACCAGACCTAGAACGGTAGTACCAATGCCTGGAGAAAATAGAAATGTTAGGGATACAGCTCCTGGCGACAACAATGGTACTAATATAAATGCCAATTTAGGCAATAATGACCGAGACGATGATGACGATGACTATACCGAAAGGGTAGAGAATATAGCAGAGCGAGCTGCTGAACTTAAGGAAATCGAATCCGCTACCTGTGTAATTACTGGAAATACGGCCCTTGTAGGGGTACAGTTTAATGACCAATATAAGGGCGGGGTAACCGACAGGATAAAGGAAAAAGTAGAAAGAGTATGTAAAGATGAAGACCCAGAAATTGACCGGGTAATCGTAACAGCAGATCCTGACGTATTTGCCCGAATAGAAGATATACTTCGGGACATTGGGGAAGGTCGCCCTGTTTCTGGTTTTGCCGAAGAGATAGAAGAGCTCATAAACAGGATACAGCCTAGGTAAGGCGCACAAAATAGTTAGGATAGGGCAAAAACCCTATCCTTTTTAATATCATCCTATTTTTGTGTCCAGTATAGCTTTCTAAAATTTGTTAAAATATAGTAGGCTAGAAGGAATTTAAAATATTAAGTAGAAGTAAATAACTTATTAGAATTACATTATATATAAGGAGGTTAGAGGTTTTGAAGGCTAGAGATATTATAAAGTATGAGTTGGGACCGGGGATTAATCTCCACGTGATTCCGGATACAAAATTTAAAACTGTATTTATCAGTTATTGTTTCCATAGAGATTTAAATGATGACTACAGCTATAATGCTCTTCTCCCAGCTGTGTTAAAAAGGGGATGTGAAGGCTTTGAAAATATACGTAAAATAGAAACTCACCTAGAGCAGCAATATGGTGCTATATTGAGTGTAGGCGTTCAGAAAAAAGGGGAGAGCCAGATACTGAGATTTTCGATGGATTTGGTCAATGAAGCCTATCTATCAGAGAATGGTATTTTGGCTCAGGCTTTTTACTTTATGAATAGAATAATTACAAAACCCCTTATTGAAAACTCGCTTTTTAAACAGGAATATGTAGAGCAAGAGGCAAAAAACTTAAAAAATAGAATAGCATCCCTCATCAACGATAAGATGTCTTATAGCTTAGAAAGATGTATACAGGAGATGTGTAAAGACGAAAAGTATAGCAGATATGTATACGGCAGCATAGAAGATCTAGAGGAATTAGATGCCGGAAGGCTATTTAAGGTCTATGAAGATACTATAAAAAATAGTCCTCTGGATATATTTGCAACTGGAGATGTGGATCCAGAAAAGATTTACATGCTGGTATCGAACAGCTTGGATATAGAAAGAAACCACATCAAAGCTATACCAGAGACCGTTATTAAAAAAGTCGGGATAGAAGAAAAAGAAATTATCGAAGAGATGGACGTGGCCCAAGCAAAGCTTAATATGGGCTTTAGAACTAATACCCATTTTACTGAAAGAGAATACTATCCTCTTTTAGTATATTCATCTATACTGGGTGGAGGCCCTCACTCTAAATTGTTTATCAATGTCAGAGAAAAAGCCAGCTTAGCATACTATGCATTTTCTCGGCTAGATAAGCACAAAGGACTTATGATTATCGGTTCGGGAATTGAGAGGGAAAAATATAATTTAGCTAAAGATATTATACTACAGCAGCTAGCAGATATGAGAAAAGGAAATATAAGCAAAGAAGAGCTTATAGCCTCTAAAAAATCTATTATAACCTCATTGAGAGGGGCTAAAGATCAACAGTCACAGCTAGTCGATTATTATTTAAGCAATGTAGTTGGAAATTCAAATGTTACTTTAGACGAGCTGATCGACGAGGTGGATAAGGTTACTATAGATCAGGTGATAGATATTTCTGAGAGGATAAAGCTGGATACGGTGTACTTGTTAAGCCCAAGGAAGGGAGGAGGATCTTATGGAAAAGCTAATTAAAAACCCCGTTCTAAAAGAGTCGATTATTTATAAAAAGATGGACAATGGATTAGATGTCTATATAATGCCCAGGCCTGGATACCAAAAGCAATTTGCCATCTATGCTACCCGGTATGGTTCCAATGATAGCTCTTTTATACCTCCAGGCAAAAAAGATCCTATTGTAGTGCCTGATGGGATAGCTCATTTCCTTGAGCATAAGCTGTTTGAGGAAGAGAGCGGAAATGTATTTGAAAGCTATTCGAAACTGGGTGCCCATCCCAATGCTTTTACTAGTTTTAAAACAACAGCATATCATTTTACTTCGACAGACAATTTTTATGAGTGCCTAGATATATTAATAGGTTTTGTAGGAAGACCCTATTTTACCGATGAAAATGTTGAAAAGGAAAAAGGCATAATTGCTCAGGAAATAAAGATGTATGAGGATAATCCTCACTGGCGGGTGTTTTTCAATCTTTTAGGCGGGCTATACCACCAGCATCCTGTTAAGAAGGATATCGCAGGGACTGTTGAATCAATATACCAGATACAAAAAGAGGATCTTTACCTTTGCTATGAAACCTTCTACCACCCTACTAACATGGTATTGTTCGTTGCAGGGGAAGTAGAGCCAGATAAGATTTTTAAGCATATAAATGAACATATAAAAAAACAAAAAGCTGACAGGAGAAAACAGGAGGAGATAAAAAGAATCTATCCTGAAGAGCCCTCAAGCATTGCCAAAAAAGTGGTTAAACAAAAGCTCCATGTGTCCAGACCCTTATTTGCCTTAGGATTTAAAGATATTGACGTAGGATATAAAGGGGAAAGACTTTTAGATAAAACCATTATGAACGAAATATTATTGGATTTGCTGGTAGGCCCCAGCTCCGAAGTATATAATCTTCTATATGAGGAAGGCCTTATCGACGATGCCTTTGGGGCGCAATTTACCGGCGAGGAAGACTATGGCTTTGCTATCTTTTCCGGCGAATCCCCTGAACCTGAAAAAGTAGCCGATATTTTGCTGGAAGAGATAGAGAAGCGTAAAAAATCCCCCTGGGAGGAAGAGCATTTTCTAAGGATAAAGAGGAAAAATATGGGGCAGTTTATTAGAGGTTTTAACTATCTAGAATCTACAGGGGTAAAATTCGTTTCCATGATATTTAAAGATATACATCTGTTTGATTATTTAGAGAGGATCGAGAAAATTAGATATGAAGATATTCTCAAGCAGTTAGATACTATGTATAGTTCTGAAAGAAGCTGTTTGTCTCTCATATTGCCTCAATGATTAATAATTTAATACCATTTTATTAAGTAAAGGGGGAATAATATTGGATCCAATTGCATTTGAAATATTCGGAAAGCCTATATATTGGTACGGAATTATAATTTCGCTGGGGGTTTTAATAGGAATTTATCTTGCTATGAGGGAGGCTAAGAGGTTAGAGTTAGATCCAGAAATTATCATCGATTTCTGTCTGTTGGCCATACCTTTGGCTATTATTGGAGCCAGAATATATTACGTCGTTTTCCAATGGGATGCCTATAAGGATAATCCTATAGATGCAATTAAAATATGGGAAGGCGGCTTGGCCATATTTGGCGCTGTCATTGGAGGTGTAATCGCTGCCTTAATATTCACCAGATGGAGAAAGCTCGATTTCTGGCTTTTAGCCGACATAGTTGCCCCCAGCTTGATTTTAGGCCAAGCTTTAGGAAGATGGGGAAACTTCTTCAATCAGGAGGCCTATGGCTATGCCATTACCAATCCTGCCTGGCAGTGGTTT
>CALGOY010000236.1 GCA_937960725.1 uncultured Bacillota bacterium | reverse complement strand
GAGCTTCCTCCTCCACCGCCGGAGCCGCCACCGCCTCTCCAGCCACCTCCGCCTCCGGAGTAGCCACCACTGCCCCAACCTCCAGGACCGCCTCTGGGGCCTCCACGCCGGCCAGAGAATAATATTATAAAAATTGTTCTTAAGATGGCTCCGCCCAGAAATATCTGATCAAACAATAATAAAATGCTTATAGCTATTAACAGTCGTATGGGGTTTATATCTCTTCTTACTATAGGCTGAGGCTGTATTGGCTGCGGTGTGGCAGTGATTTCCTCTTCAGGTTCTATCCCGTATTCCTTGTAAATTTCTACTAAAAGCGCTTTATAGCCTTCTAATATTCCCTTAGAATAATCTCCTTCTTTAAAGTAGGGAAGCATATATTCATCCTGTATTCGTCCGGTTTTTCCATCGGGAAGTGCTCCCTCCAAACCATATCCAACTTCGATTCGGGATTGTCTGTCATCTACTGCCAAGAGGATGAGCACTCCATTATTCTCCTCTTCTTGGCCGATGCCCCAGCCGCGCAAGACCCTTAGGGAATATTCCTCCAGTGGGCGGCCGTCAAGGCTTTTAATTGTGAGCACGACCAGCTGGGCGCCAGTGAGCTCTTCCAGCTGCCTGCCATATTTTACAATGGTACTTTCGGTTTCAAAATCTAAAACATCTGCATAATCGTTTACATAGAATTGTTCGGTATGTTCTGGAATTTCTAAAGCTACTTCTTCGGAACAGGCAGGCAGCAAAAGTATACAAAAAATTAGCAGCAAGAATATTGGTCTTTTCATAGCTAATCCCCTTATAATTATTCGCTAAAGTCCACTCTAGGCACATTTTCAGCGCCTGCCTGAGCTTCAAAATAATCAACTCTTTCAAACCCGAAAATATTTGCAATTATATTTGTGGGAAAACGGCGTATAGCTGAATTATACCTTCTGGCTGCTTCATTATAGTCCTGACGTGCTACGGCAATTCGGTTTTCGGTTCCAGATAAATCGTCTGCCAGCTGTCTGAAGTTGGCGTCGGCCTTTAATTCGGGATAATTTTCAACTACTACTAAGAGCCTCGATAGGGCGCTGGAAAGCTCAGCATCCGCCTCTATGGTTTCATCTAAAGAAGCTGCTCCTGCTAATTTTGACCTAGCTTCAGTTACGGATTGGATAACTTCTTCTTCATGGGCAGCAAATCCTTTTACGGTTTCTACTAAATTAGGAATGAGGTCGTTACGCCTCTGTAATTGATTGTCTACCTGGCTCAGTTTAGTCTCTACATCTTCGCTCAAACTCACTAGCCTGTTATAGCTTCCTATAATATTAAAGGCTAATATGACAATGATAATCCCTGCAATAATCCATCCGATTCTTCTATTGCTCATGTCAATCTCCTTTCTGGAATAGATAGAAAATATCTCGTCTCTATTATGCTTTTATATATAGAATATTACTCTTTGAATAAAGCATACCACATTTTATGGGAACTCTCAATAAAGGGTTTATCTTAATTTTTGATTTAGATTTAAATATTGTGTTGTTATGCATTTATATCGCCATAGGTGAAATAATAAATTACAAAATGAAATTATGAAGGAGAGTTGGTATGAGCAGGACACAGACTATGGATGGAAATCAAGCTGCAGCTTATGCTTCTTATGCGCTGACAGAGGTAGCAACTATATATCCCATAACTCCATCTACACCTATGGCGGAAGCTATAGACGAGTGGTCAGCCCATGGAAAGAAAAATATATTTGGCCAAGAAGTGAAGGTAGTTGAGATGCAATCGGAGGCAGGGGCGGCGGGCGCGGTGCACGGGGCGCTTCAGGGGGGCGCCATGGCGACCACGTTTACGTCGAGCCAAGGGCTTTTACTGATGCTGCCAAATCTTTATAAAATTGCCGGGGAGCTTAGCAGCGCGGTGATTCATATCGCGGCTCGTTCTCTTGCCTCTCACGCCCTTTCCATTTTCGGCGACCACAGCGATGTGATGGCCGCTAGAGCTACAGGCTGGGGTATGCTCTTTGCAAGTTCGGTCCAAGAAGCGGCAGATTTCGCCCTCATTGCACAGGCGGCGTCTTTGCAAAGTCGCATACCGTTTTTGCACATCTTCGATGGTTTTCGCACGTCCCATGAAGTAAAAAAGATCCGTCCTGTAACCGAAGAAGAGATCCGTTCGATGATTTCATTGGAGCAGGTTCGGGCCCATCGCCGACGAGGGCTTTCGCCGGATCAACCGGTCATTCGGGGAACCGCGCAAAACCCTGATGTCTTCTTCCAGGCTCGGGAACGACAGAACTTGTATTACGACAGTGCCCCGGCCATCGTAGAAGAGGCGATGGATCGTTTCTATCGTTTGGTCGGCCGTAGATACCGGCCTTTTGACTACGAGGGCCATCCCGAGGCGACCCGAGTTGTTGTATTGATGGGGTCGGGAGTAGGTGCCGTGGAAGAGACGGTACGGGCTTTGGTCGCGGCGGGCGAAAAGGTCGGCATGGTAAAAGTGCGCTTATTCAGGCCGTTTTCGCCTAAGCTTTTCCTCGACGTTTTGCGAAGGACCACCCAGATCATCGCCGCGGTGGATCGCGCACTCGAGACGATCGAGAAGGGGGAGACGATGA
>CALGOY010000235.1 GCA_937960725.1 uncultured Bacillota bacterium | reverse complement strand
GCGTTGCCTATATTCAACATTAAATAGAAGGCACCGTTAGGCTCGTTGCAAGAAAGGCCTTCTATCTGACTAATTCTATCTATCATATACTTCCTTCTTTTTTCAAACTCGCTAACCATTTGATATATTATATCCTGTGGCCCCCTAAGAGCAGCAATGCTAGCATATTGAGCAATGGAATTAGGATTGGACGTGGCATGGCTTTGTATATTGGACATGACCTTTATAACCTCTTCGTTTCCAGCTGTATATCCAATCCTCCATCCCGTCATAGCATAGGCTTTTGACATTCCATTAACCACAAGAGTAATATTCTTTATCTCGGAATTCAGAGAAGCTATACTAATGTGTTCGTTCCCATCATAGACTAGTTTTTCATAAATTTCATCTGAAATAACAAAAAATTCTTTTTTTACTGCTAAATCTGCAATCGCTTCCAATTCTTTTCTACTATATACGCATCCGCTGGGATTTCCCGGACTATTTATTATTAGAGCTTTAGTTTTTTCAGTTACAGCTTGTTCTAGCTCTGTAATATCTATTTTAAATCCATTCTCTTCTTTCGTATCCAAAAATATAGGGGTTCCCCCCCCCATCTTTACCAGCTCAGGATAGGTTACCCAATAGGGAGTTGGTATAATTACTTCATCTCCTGGATTTAGTATAGCTTGGAATATATTGTAGAGCGAATGTTTAGCCCCATTGGATACAATTATTTCCGATGGGGTATATTTTAAATTGTTATCATTCTGTAATTTTTCACATATAGCTTCTTTTAATTCCATCATACCTGAGGCTGGAGTGTACCTCGTATATCCTTTATCTAAAGCTTCTTTAGCCGCCTCTATAATAAATTGAGGAGTTTCAAAATCGGGCTCGCCAGCTCCAAATCCTATAACATCCATGCCTTCAGCTTTCATTTTCTTGGCTTTTGCATCAATTGCTAATGTTAGAGAACCACTAATCGATATACTTTTCTGTGATAATTTCATTACCCTCGCCTCCCAAATGAAAGAAGAAAAATCAATTCCATCATTTTTCAATCATTATAGCATAATTTTGCCTAAGTTTCTACTGAAAAATGAATTTTTGTTTAAAAATATTTGCAGCATCATATAGATCTTTAACCACTTGTGCATCTATAGCAACCGAGCCCACAGTAGGTTCGCCATCGATTAACTCCCCATGACAGTCGCTACCTGCTGTGATTAGTAAATTATATTCTTGTGCCAGTTTGACGAGCTGTTCGGATTGCTGTTGTGTGTGTTTAATGTGATAAGCTTCTATACCTAGCACTCCCTGGAATATTATTTCCGCTACTAGGGAGTTATTATATAATAATCCTGGATGGGCGAGAACTGGAACTCCTCCTGCTTTTTTTATGATTTTTATTCCTTCGGCAGGGGTAATCTTATAGCGTTCTACATAAGCAGGCGAATCAGCGGCTATATATTTTTCGAAGGCTTCCTCTATACTTGCTACTATCCCTTTTTTCACCAACAGACGGGCTATATGGGGGCGACCAACAGTACTTCCTCCTGACTCCTTCTGTATTTCATCATAATCTATATTGAACCCATATATTTTTCGAAGATTTTCAACCATCTTTACTGCCCTATCAACCCTGGCATTTCTTATTTTAATAAGAAGCTCTTGAAACCAGGATAGATCTTTGTCTATAAAATAGCCTAGTATATGGATTTCTTTTTCGCCTATTTGAGTATTCAGCTCAATTCCCGGAACAACATATACTCCTATATCCCGACCTGTTTTAATAGCTTCCTCAATACCATCGGTGCTATCATGGTCTGTAATAGCGATAGCTGATAATCCTTTTTTCTTTGCCCAGTACACCAGTTCAGAAGGTGTTAATAGGCCATCAGATGCAGTAGTATGATTATGTAGATCTGCAAGTCCTTCAAGATTTTTAAATTCCATCGTCTCCTCCGTCTTTCAGATAAAATATTTTACAGAATAGCCTTCAATATCCGCAAATAATTTTTATACATAATTTTGCGGATATCTTCTTCTTTATAGTTAAGTCTCAGCAGCCTCTCAATTATAACTGGATAGCTTTGGGGGCCTTCTACTCCTACGGGAAGCATATCTATGCCATCAAAATCAGAACCAAATCCTACAACGTCAATTGTTGTCAAGCCCGCAATATATTCTATGTGTTTTATTATATCATCGATACTTGCTTTGTTCCGCGACAAGAAGATCGGATAGAAATTTATACCTATAATACCTCCTTTATCATGGATGGCTTTAATCTGATAATCCGACAAATTCCTTGGATGATTACATAGAGCAGCTGCGTTAGAGTGGGACGCAATTATTGGGTCCCTAGATAAGGATATCACATCCCAAAAACCTTTTTCCGATAGGTGAGATACATCTATTATCATGCCTAGACGGTTCATCTCTTTGACAACATCAACGCCGAATAGCGATAGCCCTCCTTGCGCGGAGGTTTCCATAACTCCATCTGCAATTTCATTGCGATAATTCCAAGTAAGGGTCATTAATCTTACCCCAAGTTTATACAATATTCTTAAATTGGATAGCTCTCCTTCTAAGACCTCTCCTCCTTCTACAGTTAATATTGTCCCTATTTGATTATCTTTTATAGATTCGATGTCTTCATATTTCAAAATCGGCCTTAGTATGTGGGCTGCATTGCAGATCATCTGATTATAAGTATCAATGAGCCTTAAAGCTCTCTTAAGCGGAGAACCGTATTTGAATCGCGGTCCTATCCAAGCAGCAAAGAATTGTATTCCAACATTGCCTGCTATCAATCTGTCAAGATTTATATGATTTTCATCACAATCTATGTTTAAAGATCTGTCCAAAAGATTTGTCAACGTATCACAATGCCCGTCTATTATAAAACCCTTTTTCATTTTACTTTCGCCTCTCTACTATACTTTAAAATAAAAATACAATAAAAACATAAAAAAACCTACCTAAACGGTAGGTTTGATTGATAGGTTTAACGAGGTTCAACAATCAATTTCATTGCTGTACGCTCTTCTCCATCAATAACTATATCGGTAAAAGCAGGAATACAGATTAAATCCATTCCGCCAGGAGCCACAAACCCCCTTGCGATTGCAACGGCTTTAATAGCTTGATTTAATGCGCCTGCTCCAATAGCTTGTATTTCGGCTGATCCACGCTCTCTTAAAACACCTGCTAATGCCCCTGCCACTGCATTTGGACTAGATTTAGATGATACTTTTAATACTTCCATGATTTGAATTGACCCCCTATTCTTGTATTCTTATGTTGTTGCTTGTTATTCTTATTTTATTATATTCTACATTACTATATGAATTCCTTCTTTTTTTTAAAAAATTTCTGTATAAAAATATAATAAATAATAAAAGGTGTAGCAATCTGCTACACCTTACTTTGCGTATTCAATAGCTCTAGTTTCTCTTATTACATTAATCTTTATTTGTCCTGGATATTCTAACTCTCTCTCTACACTATTGACAATCTCTCTAGCCATTAGGATGGCATCTTCATCACTAATCTTATCGGGTTTTACAATAATTCTTAGCTCTCGTCCTGCTTGGATAGCAAAAGACTTTTCAACTCCTGCGAAGGAATTAGCTATTTCTTCTAACTTTTCAAGGCGTTTGATATACGCTTCTAACGTTTCTCTTCTAGCGCCTGGCCGTGCTGCAGAAATGGCATCTGCTGCTTGAACTAATACAGCTTCAACTGAATTAGCTTCAATGTCTCCATGGTGCGCCAAGATTGCGTGCACCACTTCTGGACTTTCCTTATATTT
>CALGOY010000234.1 GCA_937960725.1 uncultured Bacillota bacterium | reverse complement strand
CAGCTTTACTCGAATGCTATGTATACCTGTGTTTTTAATGCTATAGAGTGTTTGATTATTGGGGACTTTTTTATCTTTTTTCTTTTCCGTTTTTTTTCCTTTGATTATTTTATTTTTAAATACTTTGTTAAAAATGGCCATAAAAAATACTCCTCCTGTTTGGAATATTTTAGTGAAATTTTAGCTTATCCTTATTATTCTACAATGACCAACAGATTCCTTCTTTTTATGTAAAGAATTGTTTAAATTTGTCATAGATATATCTAAAATATAATAAAAAGGCTTTTCAAAATAGAGTTATTATGGTTATAATGAAATATAATGAAATATGAATATAAATGAAGTGTTAAGTTGGGAAAGGATGATTAGTATGGCATCTAAGAAAAATAGGATTATGATAGTTGATGATGATCCCAACATAGGACAGCTTATAAAATTATATTTGGAAAAAGAAGGATACGAAACCGAACATTATTTAGATGGGATGGAAAGCCTTAAAGCCTTTAATCTAAATCCCCCAGATCTTGTTATATTGGATATAATGCTTCCAGGATTAGATGGTTGGGAAGTATGTAAAAGGATTCGGAAAAACAGCAATGTTCCTATCATTATGTTAACAGCTAAGGGGGAAACTTTTGATAAGGTTCTGGGCCTGGAATTGGGAGCTGATGACTACATTGTCAAGCCTTTTGATCCCAAGGAGCTCATTGCAAGGGTGAAAGCAGTGCTTAGGAGAGCTTCTATGCTCAACGATGCAGACCAGGAGGTTTCCTACAATAATCTCACCATTAGCCTTTCAGACTATACAGTGACCTACAAGGGGGAGAAGCTAGAGCTTCCTCCTAAGGAGCTAGAACTTCTATACTTCCTTGCATCACATCCTAACAAAGTTTTTACGAGAGAACAGTTATTGGAGCGGGTGTGGGGATTTGATTTCTATGGGGACTCTCGCACAGTCGACGTGCATATTAAAAGATTAAGAGAGAAACTATCATCTGAAGACAACGGTTGGCAGATCAAAACCGTATGGGGCGTTGGTTATAAATTTGAGGTGAAATAATGTTTCGATCTTTGTTTTCACGGTTAATGGTCACGTATTTTGTAATTATACTCATAACGCTTGCTACCCTAACCCTTCTGCTATCAGGAGAATTTCAGCGGAGTATTCTAAAAGCTACGGAGGAAGAGTTGATTCGTGAGGCCAATGAGCTGAATAAACATTATCAGTTATATGATAGGGGCTGGATTTCTGCTGAATATCTTAAGATTATTAGCGATGGAATAACATATTATGATAATACGAGTATATGGGTAGTTAGGGTGGTGGGGGATTTAGGGCTTATCGAATTTGAGTACAATTCACAGAGAACCGAATCTGCAGGAGATATCAGACCTTTTAGTAAAGAGGAAATCAAAACAGTTCTTAAAGGTAACATCACCAAAAATACGGGATACTTTGGTGAGAGGTTTTCTGTACCAGTTCTGACAATTGGCGTACCCCTCAAGTTAAATGGCTATATACGGGGAGCAATATTCTTGCATACTCCTTTAGAAGATATAAAGCGGTCATTGTTTGAGATATATACCAGTATATGGGGAGCCGCCTTGATATCCTGTGGTCTGTCGGTAATCCTTCTTTACTGGATTTCCCGAAGAATATCGAATCCATTGACTCAGATGAGCGAGGTTTCTAGACGGATTGCAAAAGGGGA
Organism: uncultured Bacillota bacterium; assembly: GCA_937960725.1. Lineage (GTDB taxonomy): Bacteria > Bacillota > Clostridia > Caldicoprobacterales > UBA3941 > CALGOY01. Next base: position 2,774 of record CALGOY010000234.1, on the reverse strand, counting down.
TTACAGCCAAAGAGTTAAGGTCAATAGTTTAGATGAAACAGGTCAGTTAGCTGCTAGCTTTAATGCTATGGCAGATTCCCTCGAAAACCTAGAGCAGATGAGGAGAAATTTTGTTGCAAATGTATCCCACGAGTTGCGATCTCCCCTTACTTCCATGCGGGGGTATATACAAGGAATTTTAGACAAGACCTTTGATTCAAAAGAGCAGGAAAAATATTTGAAAATTGCCCTTGAAGAGACGCAGAGGCTGAGCAAGCTAATAGATGAGCTGCTTGATTTATCCAGAATTGAATCAGGACAGTTCCCTCTAAATCTTTCTGTATTTGACATAAATGAGCAGATAAGGCGATTGCTGATTGCCAGAGAGGAAAGCATTGAGCAAAAGAAGATCAACGTACAGGTTGACTTTGAAAAAGAGCAATGTCTAGTAAAGGCGGATTTAGATCGTATTCAGCAGGTAATAGTTAATTTGCTTGATAACGCTATAAAGTTTAATAAAGAGGAAGGTAAGCTTTTAATCAAAACCTGGAAGCATAAAGATAAAGTCTATGTAAAAATACAGGACCAGGGAATAGGTATTCCTAAAGAAGAGATACCCTATATTTGGGAGCGGTTTTATCAGGTTGATAAATCTAGAAGCGGACAAGGAAGAGGAACGGGATTAGGGCTTTCCATTGTTAAGAAAATATTAGATGAACATCGTGAAAATATTTGGGTAAACAGTCAGTTGGGAAAAGGCACTGCGTTTATATTTTCACTTAAAGCAGCATCTAGGAAGGAGAAGGCCGAGAATAACTAAATAATATTTAACATCACGTTCATATTTTATTCAAAAAGCTATTATATAATAATTGCAACGGAAGGTATAAAAATGGTGGAGGTGTTAATTAATGAACGATTTTTACGATTTTGATGAGCATATGTATCGCAGAAGAGGCCAATTTTGGAAATATTTTATTGTAGCCGTAGTGTTTCTGTTGCTGGGGGCAACTGCTATGTATTATATATCCCCATTGATATCGGGAGATAAAGAAAGTATAATATCGCAACAAGAAACGCCAAATAAGTCAGAAGATAAAGGAAAAGATGAAGTTGACTCTTTGCCCCAGCTAGGCTTCCGAGGGGACTTATTCATCAGTTCGGATAATCCAGTCGTTGATATTGCCGAGAAGGTAGGACCGGCAATTGTAGGAATTACGAATAAGAGCGTAGTATATTATAGGGATTTCTTTTTTGGCCAAACTTATGAACAGCTTCAAGAAGGTTATGGTTCGGGCATTATAATCAGTGAGGACGGATATATTGTAACCAATAACCATGTGGTAGAGAATGCCCAAGAGCTGTATGTCATCTTACAGGGAGGAAAAGAAGTAGAAGCAAAGCTTATAGGCAAAGATCCGACTACCGATATCGCTGTGGTTAAAATAGACGAACCAAATCTTACCGTAGCTAAAATAGGTGATTCGGATAAGGTGCGCCAGGGGGAGCTGGCAGTAGCCATTGGCAACCCGCTGGGCCATGAACTTGCAGGTACGGTGACTGTTGGGGTAATTAGTGCTGTTGATAGAACTCTTCAAATCGATGGCAAGGAATTTAAACTATTGCAGACAGATGCAGCCATCAGCCCTGGCAACAGCGGTGGTGCGCTTGTCAACGCAAATGGCGAAGTTATAGGTATGAATACAATGAAACTATCAAGCAGCGCTTCTGAAGGCTTAGGCTTTGCGATACCGTCCAATGTATTTGTTCCTATCGTCCAGGAGTTAATAGAGAAAGGAAAAATAGAGCGGCCTGGCCTTGGGGTAGTAGTTGGCGAAGTAACCGATGAGATGGCTAAAGAATATGGATATCCAAAAGGCGTTATCATAGTCCGAATTGCCAAAGGAGGGGCAGCAGATAAAGCGGGCCTTTTGCCTAACGATGTAATATTGGGTATTGAAGGGAAAGAAGTAACCACTTTAGATCAGCTCAAAGAGATTATTAATCAATATAAAGTAGGAGATGTAATACAGCTTAGGGCATAGAGAAGCGGAAAGCAATTCGATCTTCCGATAAAACTTCAGCAGTTAGAATAAAATTAGTTCAAGATAGATTAAAAAATATAGGGGTAGGTGCTTACCTATCCCCTATATTTTAGCATTTTGACAAATGATTTTATGGAAAATTTATGGACAAAGGGGGTTTTATTAATCATAAAAACATGTTAGAATAGGTATTAGCATGGTATTGGACTTGTAATTTAAGCAGAATTAAGGAGTGGTGGATAGGTGGATCATTTTCGAGAGGAGTCTGTTAGTAAAATAAATACTGGACTAAATACCTTTATATACGTCCTAGCATCCGTAGGAATGATATTGTTCGGTATTATCGCATTGATGAACTTAAGCGTAATTTTGGGTGGCAGATTTAGTATAGAGTTAATTGTGATCGTATTAGTATTTGGAGCCTTGGCTTATGGCTGTTATGTGCTTAGAAATAATCAACGTATTGAGTATGACTATACATTTACCAATGGTATTTTAGATATAGCTAAAATAATCAATAATAACAAGCGAAAGAAGCTACTGTCTGCGGATATTAGGGAGTTCGAGGTAATGGCGCCAACGAGCGATGAAGGCTTTAAGAGAATGCTGAACCATAAGGGTATAGAACAAAAATTAAATTACTTTTTAAATCGCGGGGGTGGGTTGTACTATGCAGTATTTACCCATGAAGGAAAGAAAACTCTATTAGTTTTTGAGCCCAGTGAGGAGATGGTGCAGATGATGAAGCTG
>CALGOY010000233.1 GCA_937960725.1 uncultured Bacillota bacterium | reverse complement strand
CACTATGGTTCTACTATTTTTTAGGTGTTGCATTTAATTTTACAATGAACCATTACAAAATATTATAAATTTTCACTTGACTTTTTGCTAATATATGGTACAATTTAATTATAATAGATATTGTAGTTTTTTTATAAAACGTTTTCGTAAAACGTTTTCGCAAAATCTTTCGTGACAACAGATAAAGATAATCTATTCATTGTTATATACATCTATTATATACAGCACAACACGTTATATACTTTATTGTTTGCACATATCTGTTTATACACAGCTATACACAGCCCAATATATTATACATTTTAAAAAATATCTAAAATAAGGAAAGTGAGCGGGTATGGCGCATGTTTTTGTTCGAGAAGGCGACGCATTGGTACGCCAGCTTTACGGGGAAAAGCTTCGCATTGAGCCGTGGGGAAAAAACAGTCTGAGAGTAAGAGCGGCAAAGCTAGCTGATTTCATTGATCAAAATTGGGCGCTGGATACTTTACCTGAAGATAGCGGGGATTGCCAGATCTCTATTGAAGAAGATAGGGCTATTATACGAAATGGAAAAATTAGTGCATCGGTACTTTCCGACGGTTTAATCACTTTTTACAATCAAAAGAATGAAGTTATATTACAGGAATACGTAAGAAATAGAAACGATCTTGAGAAATATTGCAGTCCTTTGGGGATAGCCGCCCGGGAATGGAAGGCACAGACAGCGGGAGATTATGCCTTGACGGTCAGATTCGAATCGGATCCCAATGAAAAAATTTTCGGAATGGGTCAGTATCAGCATGGATATCTAAACCAGAAAAATTGTCGTTTGACTTTGGAACAGCGCAATACTCAAGTAACAGTACCTTTTTATTTATCTGATAAAGGATATGGATTTTTATGGAACAATCCGGCTGTAGGTTGGGTGTCGTTTGCGAAGAACATTACGGAATGGCATGCGGCATCGACTAAACAAATGGACTACTGGGTGACTGTCGGGGATACTCCTAGAGAGATACACGAGCAATTCATGGATGTAGTGGGTAAACCCCCTATGATGCCTGATTATGCTATGGGCTTTTGGCAGAGCAAGCTCCGTTACCAGACCCAGGAGGAAGTTTTAAATGTAGCAAGGGAATATAAGCGGCGGGGATTGCCTTTATCGGTAATAGTGATTGACTTTTTCCATTGGACTAATCATGGAGAATGGAAGTTCGATCCCGAATATTGGCCTGATCCGGAAGGCATGATCAAAGAGCTTAATAGTATGGGCATTGAGGTTATGGTATCGATTTGGCCTACGGTGGCAAAGGACAGTGAAAACTATCGGGAAATGCTTGAAAAGGATTATCTAGTGAAGAATGATATAGGCATAACCACCCACATGGAGTTTACAGGCAATCTAGTATTCTTTGATGCTACAAATCCCGAAGCTAGGGAATATGTGTGGCAGAAATGCAAACAAAACTATTATGACAAAGGCGTTAAACTTTTTTGGCTTGATGAAGCTGAACCAGAATATGCTGGATACAATTTTCCCCTTTATAGATATCATATAGGCCCTGCATTGCAAAACAGCAATATATATCCGTTGTATTATGCAAAAGCTTTTTATGACGGTATGACTGCAGCGGGAGAAGACAAGGTAATAAATCTCATCCGTTCTGCTTGGGCAGGCAGTCAGAAATATGGTGCCTTAGTTTGGTCCGGAGATGTTGACTCTAGCTTTAGAGGTCTAAGAGAACAATTTGCAGCAGGCCTTAATATGGGTGTTGCGGGAATTCCGTGGTGGACGACGGATATCGGTGGTTTCCTTGGAGGATATCCTGATGATCCAGCTTTTCAGGAGTGTGTGGTGCGTTGGTTTCAGTATGCAACCTTCTGTCCTGTGATGAGACTTCATGGTGAGCGGCTGCCACATCGGAAGCCTTTGGGGACTAAGGGAGGTGGGCTGTTCTTTTCTGGTGCCGACAACGAGGTATGGAGTTTTGGAGAAGAAAATTACGAGATTTTAAAAAAGTATTTGTTATTAAGGGAAGAGCTCCGTCCCTATATAAAAAGCCTCATGCAGGAAGCCCATGAAAAGGGAACGCCGGTGATTCGGACTTTGTTTTTCGGCTATCCAGAAGATGAAAAAGCATGGGAAATTGAGGATGAATATCTCTTCGGCCCTGATGTGCTGGTAGCCCCTGTAATGTATGAAAATATGCGGAAGCGTCAGGTATATCTGCCTAAAGGGGACAATTGGAAAAATGCCCATACCGGTGAAATATTTGGGGGAGGCATTACCGTGGAATGCGATGCACCGCTTGATGTGATTCCTGTATTTTTGCGGAAAGGCGGTTCGGTAGATTTTAAAGTTTGACGTTAGGGGGGTACATAATATGCCATCATATAAAAATTTCAATGCTGCAATATATTGCCCGGTAAGTGACGTGATGGGAATTGAGGATTTTGACGATTTTGAAAAGCGGTTTGCCTGGATAGAGAAGCATGTAAGAGTAGGAAAAGTCTATCTGGAAACTTATAGACACGGTAGGACGGCGGAGCCAGAGCAGGTAAAGAAATTGATTGAATTTTTCAAAAAGAAGGGGATAGAAACGGCAGGAGGCATTACAACCGACGGTCCTCCGGACGGGGAAGGAGGCTTTGATCCTCTTTGCTATACCAATTCTGAAACCAGGGAATTATTGACCAGGGTAGCAGAACTTACCGCATCTTTATTCGATGAATTTATTTTAGACGATTTTTATTTTACAAACTGCAGGTGTCCAGCTTGTATTGAAGCAAAGGGGGATAAAAGTTGGGAGAGATATAGACTGGATTTGATGCGGCAGATATCCGAAGACGTAATCATTGGCCCGGCAAAAAAGGTAAATCCTAAAGTTAAGATAATAATCAAGTATCCTAACTGGTATGAGCATTTTCAGGAAACAGGCTATAACCTGGAGGATGAACCTAAAATATTCGATGCCCTATATACGGGTACGGAAACGAGAAACCCCATGTATACTCAACAACATTTGCCCAAATATTTAAGTTATTTTAATCTCAGATACATGGAAAATGTCGCTCCCGGACGGAATGAGGGAGGCTGGTACGACCCCTATGAATGTTCATATAATTGGACATCATATGCTCAGCAGGCATATCTAACTTTATTTGCAAAGGCAAAAGAGGTAATGATGTTTTCGCTGGGATCCCTGCTCCACCCTGATTATTCACTGTGCATCCCGATAAATGGTCAGATATTTAGCGATGTTGATAAGTTTTTGGGGGAGCTGGGGACTCCTGTTGGAACAGCGACTTATCTGCCCTTCCATAGCCATGGAGAAGATTATCTACACAACTATATAGGTATGTTAGGAATACCCCTTGAGCCCTATCCCATATATCCGGAAGATGCGAATACTATATTTTTAACAGAAGGCGCTGCAAAGGATAAGGATATACTGTCAAAAATTCAGAAGAGCCTGATGAATGGGGCTGACGTTATTGTAACATCGGGATTTCTTAAAGCAGCTACTCCTATGGGCTTCCAGAGTGCTCTGGCTAATGTAGCCGTTACCCAAAGAAAGGCACTGGTTAATTGCTATGCCTATTCTAATGACGGCGGCATTACTTTCGGCGGCTTTGTGGAAGCATCAAAACCGGTTTTAATCCCTCAATTAGAATTTATGACCAATGATACTTGGGAATTGATTGCCGGTTTTGGTGTGGATAACAGCTTTCCCATTTTGATAAAGACTTTATATGGTAAAGGCCGTCTGTATATTTTAACGATTCCCGATGACTACGGGGACTTGTATCATTATCCCAGGACAATTTTAAACATAATTAGGGGATTATTTACTAAGGACTTGCCTATAAATTTGGAATCCTTTGCTAAGGTAGCGCTGTTTGCATACGATAATGATACGTTTATACTCCATTCATTCCAACCCTGGTATGATTCAGTGGGTATTGAATTGAAAAAAAGCTATAGCGGTCTTATGGACTTGGTAACCGGTCAGGTTATTAAATCCGAAGTACAGGGAGATAAAAAAGTAATCCGCCTTGTGCTTTCGCCGGGTATTAACAGAGTATTTAAGTTAATTTAATCCATCGAATTGTTAAATAATTAAAGTCCATTTCAATGATTCGGGATTTTAATCAAGCATAAATTAAATATTTTCGTTTATATAAATTTTGATAGTTTTTGCAATAGATGAACGGAAGCGCAAAGGGAGCGGTAATATGGTAAAATTTCAGAAATATGTATACAGGCATGCCCCGATACCGGGTGGCGGTTTTGTTACCGGATTTGTTTTTCATCCTACGGAAAAAAACATATTATATGCCCGTACGGATATCGGCGGGGTTTATCGCTATGATTTTGATAGTAAGTCCTGGATTTCGTTGGTTGACCACGTAACCCATCCGGGAAAATGGGAAACCTATCCTCTGTCCATTGCTGTAGACAATGCTAATCCCGATTGGCTGTACATAGCCGCCGGGGATTGGAAAAACAATTATCTGTGCAAATCCACGGACAGGGGAGAACATTTTGAGTATTATGAAATGCCGGTTGGGGTCCACGGCAATGCTCCTGGTAGGGCAACTGGGGAACGATTGATTGTAGATCCAGTTAATTCCGGTATACTGTATTTTGGATCCCAAACCGATGGTCTTATTGTTTCCTTAGACGGCGGAGATCGGAAGAGCACACGTCTGAACTCCAGTCACAACGCTTAATCTCGT
>CALGOY010000232.1 GCA_937960725.1 uncultured Bacillota bacterium | reverse complement strand
TTGGCAAGCCATAAGCCATATAGGAGGATATTTATGAATAGGAATTTTGCTCTGATAATAACAATTAGCATGCTAGCTTTAGGCTTGGCCGCTTGTGTTAAAGGCAGATCTATTTCCATAATAGATAAAATAGATGATTTTCAAAGCTCAGATCAGAAATATGGCAGTTCTGCAAAACATAATAAAGATAAAGTTGAACATAATTCTTTGGATAGAGAACAAGCTGATCTCATTGTCCAAAAATTTGTCAACGCTTTAAACGCAGAAGAGCCGCAGGATATTCTTGAATGTTTAGATCCTGAAAAAATGGGCTATTATACTATAGAAACTGTAGAGACTGCTATTTCAGACTTTAAAGCTTATTTTAAAAACAGCCCCATAAATCAGTACAGATGGTTGTCCGATGATTCCGATATTCCCAACTCGTATATATATGAACTGATAGGCGAATCGGGGGATAGGCTGGAAATAAAAGTAGTATACGATGAGCAAGAGGATATAAGCTGGATTAGCTGTGAATTCTTAGATTATTCGTACCAGTCCAAGCACTTGCTGGAAAAGCTTATTTATGCTCTAGAAAGTGAAAGCAAACTATTGCTAGCACAAATTTTGAAATTAGATAATTTTGATTGCTCTATATCGGATGCTGCTGAGATTATAGAGAAATACAGGGAACACTTTGACTTGGAAAGCTTGGAATATAAATTTGTGGACCTTGACTCCGAAAACCAAGCTTTTATTTACTATATAATTGGTCAAAAGAATGGTAAAGCAGTTGAGCATCCTATAAAAATATCGTATAAGGATGGGATAATCCGGCTAAATGATCCTTGGATACCATACAATGCAGATAGTGAATAAAGCACGATAGATCTAAAAAGATAAAACCTCGCATAAACGTCTTATGCGAGGTTTTAGTTTCTGGCGGAGAAGGTGGGATTCGAACCCACGTGACGCTTTCGCGTCAACTCGATTTCGAGTCGAGCTCGTTATGACCACTTCGATACTTCTCCGTATAATAATATATTTTGAAAACTATTATTTTATGCAAGGTTATTTAAGATTCGATTTTTGACTGCGTTTATTTCGAAAGAAAGTCTTGATAATATCTCGGCACTGTTCTTCCATGATGCCTTCTACTACTTCTACTCGGTGATTAAATCGAGAATCTTCCAGCAGATTATATAGACTTCCCGCACAACCTGCCTTTGGATCCCTGGCTCCAAATATGACTCTGTCAATTCTAGCTTGGATCATAGCTCCTGCACACATGGGACACGGTTCTATTGTAACATAAATATCGCAATTAGTCAATCTCCAACCTTTAATTTTTGCAGCTGCTTCTCTTATTGCAATCATTTCTGCGTGAAGGGTTGGATCTTTTTGACTTTCCCGTAAGTTGTGTCCTCGGCCAATGATCTCTCCATCTTTTACGACCACTGCTCCTATGGGAACTTCATCTATATTATATGCCTTCTGTGCTTCTTTTAAAGCTTCCTCCATATATTTTTCGAACACTTATGATGCACCTCAAGTTACTGTCTCTGTAAATTAATTATAATAAAGTTATAGGCGAAGTCAAGTATACTTTTCTAAATTCATTGTATTTAATTTGCAATTTATATAGAATGATGGTAGAGGAGAAAGAGCAAAGAATAATAATGATTGGTATGTCCTATTAACTCCCACGAAACCTATGCCCAAAGATTGTTTTTGTGAAATGAAGGGTGCTGAAATATTGGGTTTGGCCTCTGGCGGTGGCCAGCAAATGCCTATTCCATGTCTGGAAAGAATGTTACAGGGTATTGAGAAGCAGTTAAAAGGAGCTGAATTAACCATTCAGCTCCTTTTTAATTATTTGTTTTTCTGACATTTCTATCCCTCCGCCCGATTTGTATCAGTTTTATATCAATATCATTGTATTTTCAAGGTATAAATAACATTTTCTAAACTCCAATCTCTAAAACCTTAGTCATAATAGATATCTTGTCCTAATATATATAAGTTGTGTGTACAAGCATTGATACTATATAAATTTGTAGGAGGGTATCGATGAGCAGTGTTTTAAAAGAGAGACCGGAAGTATTAAGAGGTTATAATGGTTTGTCCCAAAAGGAAGCAGAGGTACGGCTATCAGAATATGGATATAATGAGATAAGCCAAACTAAAAAAATAACCGCTATATCCATATTCTTATCCCAGTTCAAAGACTTTATGGTCATGGTGCTACTTGTTGCAACTTTAATTTCCTTTTTGCTTGGTGAAACTGTCGACGCCATAGCAATAGTAACTATTGTAATCATGAATGCCATCTTGGGTTTTATACAGGAGTATCGGACAGAAAAATCCCTAGAGGCATTAAAAGAGCTGTCTGCTCCCCATGCCATTGTGATAAGGGATGGGCAGGAGAAAGAGATTCAAGCGCGGGAGATAGTGCCTGGGGACCTTATCGTTTTAGAAGCGGGGGATATTGTACCTGCAGACTGCCTATTGATTGAAGGTGTCAATATTCAGGTCAATGAATCTATCTTAACAGGTGAATCAGTACCTGTAGAGAAAATGCCATCTCAAGCTTTAAGTGACAAGAATAAGCTGTTTATGGGGACAACTTTAACTGCCGGTAGGGGTAAGGCTGTGGTATCGGCTACAGGAATGAGAACTGAAATGGGAAGCATAGCCCACATGATTCAAAATGTAGAGAAGGAAAGCACACCCCTTGAGCAGCGACTAGATAAGATAGGGAAGCAATTAGTATATATTTGCCTGGGTATATGCGGGATTATTTTCTTGCTGGGGATATACCGTGGAGAGTCGGTACACGTCATGCTGCTGTCAGCTACAAGCCTTGCTGTAGCGGCCATACCTGAGGGGCTGCCGGCTATAGTCACTGTAACGTTAGCCTTAGGGGTCCAGAGGATGCTAAAAAGAAATGCTTTGGTGCGAAAGCTCCCAGCAGTTGAAACCCTGGGCTGTATTAACATAATCTGTTCTGATAAAACCGGTACGCTGACAGAGAATAAAATGACTGTAAAGAAAATCTACACCAATGGCCAGATGATCGATACATCTGACAGCGACTATAGCAGCCAGGCAAATAAGAATGCGGCCCTAAAGCAACTGTTGATAATAGGGGCCCTCTGCAACAATGCAGAGTATAGGGATGGAAAAATAATAGGGGATCCTACTGAAGTGGCTATATTAGCAGCGTCTAGGGCAGGTGGAATAAGCAAGGAGAATCTAAGCGGGTACAGATATATAGCTGAAATCCCCTTTGATTCAGATAGAAAAAGGATGAGCGTAATATACCAAGATTACAGCGGCAATACTTTTGTATTTGTAAAGGGCGCTCCTGATGTAATTTTAGATTTATGTAGTAAAAAACTAGACGATAATGGACTATCGATCATGAGCTATAGCAGCAAGAGGAAGATCATGGCTGTAACTGAAGAAATGGCAAGCCAAGCCTTAAGGGTTATAGGCTTTGCATATAAGAAGCTAGAGCGCGTTCCCCAAAATCTTTCTAGTCCGGATATAGAAAAAAATCTTACCTTTGTAGGTTTGGAAGGTATGATAGATCCCCCCAGGCCAGAGACTATCCAATCTATAAAGAGCTGCTACAGAGCAGGTATAAAGCCTATAATGATTACCGGAGACCATAAGGTGACCGCGGTAGCTATAGCCAAGGAGATAGGCATGAAGTTTGAGCCAGGGGATGTTATGACTGGTGAAGAGATCGAAGCTATGGATGATAGGGAGCTGGAGAAAAAGGCAGAATCAGTCTCGGTCTTTGCCAGGGTATCGCCTCGACATAAGTACAAGATAGTCAGGGCTCTTAAGAAAAATTCAAGGAATATTGTTGCTATGACTGGAGATGGGGTAAATGACGCACCGGCGCTGAAGGAAGCAAACATAGGGGTGGCAATGGGAAAGAGTGGGACGGATGTAGCAAAAGAAGCTTCGTCTATGGTGCTGCTAGACGATAATTTTGCCACTATAGTGGAGGCTATCAGAGAAGGAAGGATAATTTACGATAATATAAGGAAGTTTTTACGCTATCTGCTATCGTGTAATTTAGGGGAAATAGTGGCTATGGCTGCAGCGGCTTTGTTTGCTATGCCGGCTCCCCTTATTCCCATACAGATATTGTGGATAAACCTTGTAACTGATGGATTGCCTGCTTTGGCTTTAAGCGCAGACCCACCGGACGATGATATAATGAGCAGGCCTCCCCGTGAAAACAACGAGAGCATATTTTCCAGAGGGTTGGGAGCTAGAATTCTTATGTCCGGATTTTTGATAGGTGTCAGCACCATTACTGCTTTTGCCCTTATGATGTATATGACCGGCGGAGATATAGAGATGGCTAGGACTGTTGCTTTTGCTACCTTGATAATGGCAGAGCTAATATATGCTTTTGAAAGCAGGTCGGAACATAAAGATGTATGGGAGGCAGGATTGTTCGCGAATAAGTACTTAGTTTTGGCGGTGCTATCATCATTTGCTTTTCTGCTACTTGCAATCTACAATCCTTTTTTATCATCGATTTTAAAGACCCGAGCTTTAGGAGCTAGTGAATGGATGATAGTGCTAGGATTTTCACTCTTAGAATTTGCCGTAACTAGTTTACTATCTTAATCTTTCTGGGACTAAATTCCTATAGAAATGTCAAATTTTATGTGTTATACTACAAACAGAGCAGACGGGTGGCTTTGCAGATTACTGGACAAAATTATATAGCTAAGAGAAATCAGGCTAATTATAAAGTCGGGGCAAAAGTTGAAAAGGAGCTGGATAAAACAATTATCCAGCTCCTGCTTGGTATTAAGTTGCTTGGCTCCAATGGCTGTTTTTATGGACATAGGAATTATTAGAATCGATTATTTTGATATTATTGTTAACGTTTAAAACGGTATTGTTATAACAATAGATAGCATCTATTTTCCCATTTCTGTGTAGAACTTTACAATATGTTGAAATACCAGAAGGCGCCCCGACTATTCCCATTTTTATACGCTTTCCTGCGATTAACAGGCCGCCCAGGACTACGCTAGATGCCTTTTTAAACAGTATAGCATCCTTGGCGATTAAGTTACATTGATAACAACCCCTGTTAGCAACTACGATAT
>CALGOY010000231.1 GCA_937960725.1 uncultured Bacillota bacterium | reverse complement strand
TCTACCGCCTGGTAAAGGATTATGATATTGTATTTAATATTCTTCAGGCTGAAATTCAGCCCAGTAAAAGGGGCAGATTGACTATTGAATTGGAGGGAACAGAGGAGAACCTCCAAAAGGGCTTAGAATTTATTGAAAATCAGGGCGTGAAATACCGCATCTTTAATAAAAATATCATCTGGAATGAAGACAATTGCGTGCACTGTGGGGCTTGTATTGCCGTATGTCCTTCGCAGGCTTTGAATATGAACAAGGAAGATTGGTCTTTAAACTTCGATCAGAGTAAGTGCCTTGTATGCGAAGAGTGCATTAAGGCGTGCCCTGTAAAGGCCATTGATGTAGATATATTTATATAGATAGACGAGGGGAAAGCTGTGAGAGAGCAAAGATTCTATAGGCGATTTCACAAGGCTAGAGATTTAACTTATTTTAATGTTCAGGTAGAACAAACCGATTTAGATATTGGAGCGGAAGGCTATCTTCGAAAAGAGGCCTTGAAGCTTGTCCAAAAATACAGGAATCAAATTATCGATTATATTAAAAGAGTCCCCGAATTTTTGACCTCTTTAACTCCCCTGGAGTGTAGTCAGAATGAAAAGGAAATAATAAGACGGATGCACTACGCAGCTAAAAAAGCCGGCGTAGGGCCTATGGCAGCAGTAGCTGGAGCCATAAGCGAATTCGTAGGCAAGGAGCTTTTAAAATTTTCCCGGGAAATAATCGTCGAAAATGGGGGAGATATATTTATTAAAAGCGACAAGGATAGAATAATCGGGATTTATGCCGGGGACTCTCCTCTATCAAACAAAATTGGAATAAAAGTGTCCGCGGAGGATACCCCTATGGGAATTTGCACTTCCTCGGGGAAGGTAGGGCATTCTTTAAGCTTTGGCAATTCCCATGCTGTAGTTATACTGTCTAAGGATACATTGTTGGCCGATGCAGTTGCCACAGCCACGGGAAACAGGGTTAAAGAAAGCAAGGATATCAAAAAAGCTATAAATTTCGCCAGATCTATCGGCGGTATAGACGGGGTTGTGGTTATTATAGAAGACAAAATGGGAGCTTGGGGAAATGTAAATTTGGTGAAGCTATAGATATAGCTCACCAACCTGTTCCCTTTGGAAATAACACTACCAGATAAGCTCTAGATTCTTTGTCAGATAGGTTTTCTATAGAATGTTCCTGATCAGCTTTATATCTAGCGGTGTCTCCTTCATACAGTATACAAGAATGATCGCCTGCGGTTACGCGGAATGTTCCGGAAATAGCCGTTAGAAATTCTTCTGCATCTGGGAAGTGGGCCTTAGAGCGGAGATGGCCTTTGGGCTGAAAAGTCATATCGTATAATTCTAAGTTATCCGCCATATGTATAGGAGAATTCACGCGAATCATACAGGACTTATCATCGGAAAAAAACACCGGGGCATCATTCTTCCTGCATACTTCTATAGGAGGCGAATTACTACTAGTTTCCATCAGTTCTTCCATGGAGATATTTAGGGCTCTAGCGATTTTCCATACAGTAACTACCGTAGGGTTGGTTTTTTCTTGTTCAATTTGCGATAACATAGATTTAGACACTCCAGATCTTCTAGACAGTTCATCTAGGCTCATTTTATATTTTTTTCTGTATTTCATTATATTTTTACCCAATGGGGGGTATTGCATATCCATTATGCCGTACCTCCTTTTGTAAGCTATATCCCACCTATATAATGTAAACCGGTTTTTATAATAAAACAAGTATATTTTTATATTCAGTTATGCTAATTATGTTCTTTATTTGCAATTCTTAATTTGCAAATTTTTTAACTATTCGCCTTTCGATTCCAAAATATCCTTCATCTAATACCCTTCTTGAAGTTTTCCCTATTGACAAAATAAACCATATCCAATATAATGTACATAAAGTTTAATATATTAAACTTAAATCAGAGTGTCTTTTACCAGAGTATTTTCCTGCCCCCGGCTGGGAGGATGTACCCTTGGTAGAGATGTTAAAAGAAGAAACAGCATATCCTATATTTTTAGAAAACGGCGCTAACTGTGCAGCTTTAGCTGAATTTTATTATGGAGCGGCCAAAGGGTGCAAAAGCTTAGGCTATATTCACGTAGGAGTTGGAATCCGCTCTGGAGTTATAAATCATGGGCGTCTAGTGAGAACTGCTGATAACCGGGACGATGCTTTGGGGCATATGATAGTAGATATGGATGGCAGGCAATGTTACTGCGGGAATTATGGCTGTCTTCAATCCTATTGTACATTAAATGGCATGCTGCAGGAGTTTAGGGCAAAGCTTAAGATAGGGAGAGGTTCCAATGTACTTGATCTTTATAGGGGATCCATAGAAGATTTACCTCTATCGGTATTTTACCAAGCTGTTAAAGATAAAGATCCCTTGGCGGTTCAAATAATGCTCGATGGAGCAGCAGCCCTAGGGACTGGGGTAGCTAATTTTTCTAATCTATTAGATCTAGATTTAGTTATAATCAATGGGCCTGTGATACAGCTATCGGACGATTTTTATAATCAGTGTGCAAAAACTGCTCAAAATAAAACCCTGCGTAATATACAGTTTTCCAAGGGTAAGCTGGGAGATGATGCCATTGTCATGGGAGCAGGCCTGGTTGTGCTAGACAGCTCTTTGAAAAGCGGAGCTTTATTTAATATATAAAATATTAGGAAAGGGAGTTAATATGAAGAAACTATTGAAACTATTTTGGATCTTTTTTAAGATAGGGGCTTTTACTTTTGGGGGAGGCTATGCAATGATACCCCTAATAGAGCGGGAAATGGTAGAGAAACAGAAATGGATATCGGGGGATGAAATTATTGATATGTTCGCTGTTGCCGAATCCGTTCCCGGTGCTATCGCTATTAATACTTCTACTTTTATCGGCTACAAGGTTGCAGGTTTTTGGGGAGCAATAGTTGCCATGTTTGGAGTAGCTCTGCCGTCTTTCTTAATCATTACTATAATAGCAGCAGTTTTTTCTCAGTTTCAGGATTTGCCTTTAGTAAAGGCTGCTTTTGAGGGAATAAGGGCGGCAGTAGTAGCCTTAATTACTGTATCGGGCATAAAGATAGCTAAATCGGCTATCAAGAATAAAATAGCTATGCTCATAACTTTAGTAGCTTTTGTACTATTGGTTTTTGTCGATGTCCATGCAATAGTACTTATCATATTAGGAGCAATAGCAGGGCTTTTAATGAGCTGGCATGCTGCAAAAGCAGGGAGGGAGAGCGTATGATTTATATAAAGCTTTTGCTAACTTTCTTTAAAATTGGACTTTTTAGTTTTGGTGGTGGCTATGCCATGATTCCGATGATTGAGAGGGAGATTGTTGAGGCTAATGGCTGGATTGACAGCAAAGAATTTGTCGACATAATAGCTATTTCAGAAATGACTCCCGGACCCATAGCTGTAAATTCAGCAACTTATGTAGGGTATAAAGCAGCCGGCTTATTCGGAGGACTGTTTGCAACCGTAGGAGTGATCCTTCCTTCTCTTATTTTGATTTTAATCATATCCCATTTCTTTTTTAAGTTTAAAGAACATCCTAAGGTTAAGAGTATCTTCAATGGAATACGGCCGGTTATTGCAGGATTGATATTTGGCGCTGCAGTATTCGTAGCTGAAACATCTATCTTCAATGGTGAACTTTCCAGCTTGCTTTCATCAAAATTTAATCCGCTACAGTATATTAATTGGACAAGCTTATTAATATTTGGTGCTACTTTTTTCTGTTTGTGGAAATATAAATGGCATCCCATATTGGTTATAGCTCTTTCAGGGACGGTTGGAGTTATACTTTTTTACTTGGGATTAGTCAATTAAATACAGCATCCAAGCGTTTTATTATAAAGGCAAAGCTATAATATATAAAAGATGTAGCTTTGCTTTTTTTATAAGAAAAGCGTTATACTTAATATTTGAAAATTGCAATATTAAATGCAACACTTTTTTAAGGAAAAGTATGATATAGA
>CALGOY010000230.1 GCA_937960725.1 uncultured Bacillota bacterium | reverse complement strand
GGCTTTAGATAAAAAGAAAAAATGATCAAAGGAGGATAAAAATGAAAAGGATAGTCAAGATTCTAAGTATTCTGCTTGCTCTACTAATGCTGGTATCCATGATGACTGCCTGTGGTGGATCCAGCTCAGAGAAAGCTGATACTACAGACACTACAGAAACGGCGGATAAGCAGACCGATGAAACGGCAAGTGATTCAACTGATGATACTGAAACAGGCGATGATTCTACCGCTGAAGGAGGAGAAAAAAAGAAGATTGACATCTTGTCTATCACTTTCACTGGAACTCCAGCGGAGGATGATGAGCCTACTATTCTTGCGTTGGAAGAGCTGACAGGATATGATATTGAGGTTGAATATCTGCTAAATGCCAACTATGAAGATCAGCTAAATACCCGGATGGCTGCTGGAAATCTTCCTGCACTGGTAGTATTGACAGGCAAGACGGCTAGTGTTATTAGCTACTGTAGAGCAGGAGCTTTCTGGGATATAACTGATGAATATAAGAATTATCCTAATTTAGCAGAAGCCAATGAAATCATCATGAACAACATCTCTATAGATGGAAGGATCTATGGAATTTATAGGGCTAGGCCTTTGGGGAGAAATGGTATATCATATAGAAAAGATTGGCTTGATAATTTAGGATTGGAAGTACCAAAAACCATAGATGATTTATATAATGTTTTACGTGCTTTCACCTATGACGATCCTGACCAGAATGGAAAAGACGACACCTACGGTATGACATGGTGTAAGTGGAGCGGTCCATTGGATCAGCTAAATGTAGCATTTGGTGGACATAATAAATGGGGCTTTGGCGAAGATGGTAAATTAGAGCCAGAATTCGTTACAGATGCTTATATGGAATCTATGAAATTTGCAAAGAAACTTTATGAAGAGGGTCTAGTTAATAAAGATTTTGCAGCTTTAGAAACCTCCGACTGGCAGAACGACTTTAAGAATGGTAAGTCAGGAGTATTTATAGACGTCAGCGACCAGGCGCGCAGATTCCAGAACTTCTTCAAAGAGGAAAAGGGAATTGAAGACAATATATGGGTTACAGGAATGGTAGAAGGACCTCAGGGCAGAAGAGTTCTTCCAACGTCAGGTCATGCTGGATTCGTTGCAATATCTAAGAATGGGGCTCCAACAGAAGAAGATATGAGAGATGCTCTAAACTTCCTAGATATGCTAAATAGCGAAGAAGCACAAAACTTGCTTGAATACGGAGTAGAGGGCATACATTATGACCTGAATGATAAAGGTGAAGTGGTACGCAGGCAGTTTGAGGTAGACCCAAGAGAAGGGATAAATCAGTTCATGATGAACGTAGTAAATAAACTATTGCCTGTAGAAAGCACACCTATTCAGATTCAAATTGATAAAGTTCAAAAAGAAAACGAAGAGTTTGTTGTACCTAACCCAGCAGAGCCATTGATTTCAGATACCTATGCTGAAAAAGGCGCCCAATTGGATCAGCTTATAAATGACGCAAGGGTGCAATTTATCGTTGGTCAAATAGATGAAGAAGGATTTAAAGAAATAGTTAGACAGTGGTATGAGCAAGGCGGTCAGCAAATTGTTGATGAATATAACGCA
Organism: uncultured Bacillota bacterium; assembly: GCA_937960725.1. GTDB lineage: Bacteria > Bacillota > Clostridia > Caldicoprobacterales > UBA3941 > CALGOY01. The sequence goes on along the minus strand of CALGOY010000230.1, from coordinate 5,318 downwards.
GCTTATGAAGCTATTTACAAATAGATTATAAAGTAATGGCAGCTATGCATCCAGGCTATGACTGGGTGCATAGCTATTTTTTTAATATATTTGACTAATGGGCTGTAAAAGGTTAAAATATAATATGAATACATTTAATATTACAAATATTGCATATGAAGAAATAGAGGAGCTTGTATGAAAGATAGAAGTTCTGTATATTTTAGGAGACTCATTGCCTTTTGCATATTGATTAGCATTATCCCTGTACTTATATTAGGCGTCTTTTCTTATTTTAGATCTTCTAATATGATTAAAGAAAAGGTTAATGAAAGCAATTTACAGGTTTTACATCAAACCCAAATGACCGTAGAGGAAAGTTTGAAGCTAATCCATAATTACTATACTCTTTTAGCATATTCGGAAGAGGTTACAGAACTTATTGATGATAATTTGGATTATCAGGATATAGAAGCTATATTACAAATTCAGGAAGATCTTAAGGGATTGATGAAGACCCATGCTATAATAAAAAATGCATATTTAATTAATTTTAATCGGGGATGGTTTATTAGCAACGAAACTGCTGGAAGCTTGGATAGCATTGTAAATAAAGATGAAATTTTTAGACTGGTAGATGAATCAAAAAAGAATATTTGTTGGACTTACATTGCCGATGAGGGGGAGATAGACAACTTAACTAACTATATTGATGTTGGAAATATATCTATGATAATTAAAATCCCTTTCAATGAAGATACGCCTAAAGCAGGAATAATTGTCAGCTTATCTCAATATGAATTCAATAAATTGTTCAACTCTAGTGGGAAAACAGAGAGGTTGTTAATAGCGGGCGAAAATAATAGAATTTTGTATGATGATGATCATTCTAATATAGGGCAAAAGCTCGATAAATACCCTCTTAGTACCGCTGTTGTAAATTCAGATACAAATGAAGGTTTTTTCAAGAATAAATTGAATGATCGAGAAATAGGGGTAAATTTTACTAAATCTGAATACAATGGCTGGACATATATATCTATCTATTCTATTGAACAGATCACCAAAGATTCAAAGACTATAGGTTGGATGACCTTTTTGCTGTCTTTAGCAACAATGGCAGTATCCATGGGACTGTCTACTTTAGGCGGTGCTAAAATAGTGTACAAGCCTATAAAGAAAATCTACGATAGCATCAGAAAAGAAATTCCAATAAATGAATCCGAAATCCGCAGGGATGAGGTTCAATATATTGAAAAAGGCGTCAATACACTAATAACAAGTCGAAATATTATGGAGCAGCAGATAAAAGCCCAGCTTCAGCAGATAAGAGAGCTGTTTCTTATCCGATTGCTAAATGGGGAAATAGGAAAAAAAGAATTGGAATTAAAATCAAAATCCTTGGATATATCCACGGACTGGGACTTCCTTTCAATGATGACGATTGAGATAGATATTTTAAACAATCAAACAGGTCTAGCAAGTCAAAAGGATATAGTAATGTTAGAGATAAATCGCATCATTGAAGAAGTCATAGGAGAGCAGATATTTCTAAAACCTATTTTTATAAAACAGGTTCAATCGGTTATAGTAAAAGGCGAGCAAATAAGCCAAGAGAGATTTAATGACATAATGTATAGATACGCAGAACTGATACAGAGCAAGGTTAAGGAAAGATTAGATGTTGTCATTAGCATTGGTATCAGCCAGCCTTATAAGGATCTTTTAGATACTCCCATTGCCTACAAGGAAAGCGTTGAAGCTCTGCGATGTCGCATTGCATTGGGAGAGAACGTTATTTTATTCTTCCATGAGGTACAGCCAGGGCAGCGGATTAGGCAGCACTATCCTAAAAATATGGAAAATGAACTTATTGATGCCATAAATGCCGGGGATGAGGAAGAAGCAGAAGAGTTATTGGATCAGATTATAGATCAAATATTGAGTGCGCAGGCAAGCTTTAGTGAGTATCAGATATATTTTACTAGATTACTTGTTGAGCTTCTAGGAATTTTACAGGATTCTGGAGAATATCTCGACAGTTTTTTTGAAGATAACCGCAATATTTTTGAGGAGTTAAATCAGTGTACAAATGCGGAAGATGTAAAACACTGGTTCAAGGAAGAAATTATTGGGCCAATTATTTCTATTAGGAAAGAGCGAAACCAGAGCACCCATAAGAAGATCCTCCGTGAAATTATCGAGATAGTTGAAAACGAATATGACACAGACCTAACTTTAGAAGAGTGCGCAGCCAGACTACATTATCATGCTAGCTATATTTGGAGGATTATGAAAAAAGAGATGGGTGTAACTTTTTCTGAATATCTTAGCCAATACCGTCTAAAAATTGCAAAGCAGTGGTTGGAAGAAACCGATATGACTATAGCTGAAATTGCCACTAGACTAAGATATAACAATGCTCAAAACTTCATACGTTATTTTAAAAAGTTAGAAGGAATTACTCCAGGACGATATAGGAAGAAAGTTAGGTCGAAGAAGTGAGAGTATAAAATTATGGAGTGGCTGTATATGATGAATAAATTGAAACTTATTACTATAATATTTTTGATATTCTCCAGCACAACCTATATTACAACCGGCTGTACCGATAAGGAAACCAATAGCAAATCGGGAGAGCCTTTTTCGCTAGATATTATGACCATAAACCATTCAGGCGAGCCTATGGTGGATGATAGTCCCATAAAAAAGCTGTTAGAAGAATATACTAATACAAAGATTGAGTTTATTTGGATTAATAATTCGGTTTATGAAGACAAGCTAAATATTACACTAGCTTCTGATGAACTCCCTACTATAATAACTGTCCCTGAAAAAACTCCTAGCGTTATAAATGCAGCTAGAGCTGGGCTTTTTTGGGATTTAACTCCTTACTTAAACGAGTATCCAAATCTATCAAAAGCAGATCCTGTAACGTTAAAGAACATATCAATCGATGGTAAGGTATACGGTATATATCGCAGTAGACCTTTAGGAAGGCATGGAATAACCTACAGAAAAGATTGGTTTGATAAATTAGGACTTGAAAAATTGACTACCATTGATGACTTCTATCATATGCTAAGGGCTTTTACTTACGAAGATCCCGATGGCAATGAGAAAAATGATACTTACGGCTTAGCTATGTGTAAATATACGGTGCCATGGGATATTATGAGCATTTGGTTTGGAGCCCCCAATAAATGGGGATTAAACTCAGAGGGGAAATTGGTGCCGGCCCACACCACTGAACAGTATAGGGATGCATTGCGTTTCTTTAGAAAATTGTATGTGGAAAAGTTGGTCAATCAGGATTTTGCAGTGCTAGACTCCAGTATGTGGATGGAGGAGTTAAAAGGCGGGAAAGCCGGGGCGGTTGTAGACGTGCTGGATCATGCCCGGAGGCTGCAGGATGATTCGAACAAATATAATAAAGGCAGTGAATACGATGTGGTGGGTTCTCTAGTAGGTCCTTATGGGCTTAGGAATATGCCTACGTCTGGTTACTCCGGCTTTCACGTGATTACAAAGTCGGGTGCGAAAACGGAAAGCGAAGCAAAGAGAGTTTTAAAGTTTTTAGATCAGTTAAATGATAGAGAAATGCAAATCCTCTTAAATAATGGAATAGAGGGAAGGCATTTTCGATTGGAAGACGGATATGCTATCGAGTATATTAGTGAGCAGTTGCGGAATGAAAAAGGAAATATAAACCAGCTTCATATGGGCATTCCTAAAGATTTATCCTATGTAGTAATGAATACTCCAATCCGAGAGAAGACTTTGCAAGTAATGAAAGAGAACGAAAATATTTTAATATATAATCCAGCAGAAGGGCTGACTTCCGATGTTTGGGCCCAAAAAGGCGAAATTCTTGATAATATTATTGAACAAGCTAGGTTGAAATATATCACAGGCCGAATCGACGATGAAGGCCTGGAGGAAGAGTTCAAAAGATGGGAACAAAGCGGAGGAAAAGAATTGATAGAAGAAATAAACGAGCTATATCTTCAAAGCAGACAGACTTGGGATAATTAATTATAAACTGGATGAGGTGATGATAATGCGGCAAATCTTAAAATGTTTTCCCGGTGGCAAGCATAAAGTATTGACTATGAGCTATGATGACGGAAGAAGCAGCGATAGAAGGCTTGTAGAAATATTTAATAAAAACGGTATAAAGGGTACTTTTCATTTGAATTCAGGATTGTTAGGTAAAGGCGATAGGATACCCCAGGACGAAGTTAAGGAGCTCTATGAGGGCCATGAAGTAGCTGCCCATACCGTAACTCATCCAACCATTGCGAGATGTCCCAAGGAACAAATCGTTCGGGAGATATTAGAAAATAGAAAGAACCTGGAGAGTATAGTGGGATATACGGTAAGAGGTTTCTCTTATCCTAATGGTTCTGTCAGCAATGAGGTAAAAGCAATCCTGCCTCATTTGGGTATAGAGTATGCAAGGACAGTTGTGAGCACTAAAAGCTTTTCTATACCCGATAATTTTTACTTATGGGATGCCACCTGCCATCATAATCATGGATTGATGGAGCTAGCAGAAAGTTTTGTTTCCTTAAATAAAAAACAATATCTGTATATGATGTATGTTTGGGGTCATAGCTATGAATTCGATGATGATGATAATTGGGATTTAATTGAGAAGTTCTGTGAATATATTGGAAGGCGGGATGATATATGGTATGCTACTAATATAGAGATCGTAGATTATTTTAAAGTTCTCGATAATTTGAAATTTTCGGTTGCAGGTGATTTTGTATACAATCCGTCTGCTTCTTCTGCGTGGTTGAGTGTCGATGGGGAGATAGTGGAAGTTAAGGGAGGAGAACAGATTAATCTATAATTTCTTTTTAGCCATGAAATATTGCCAGAGGGTGCTACAGCCTTCTGGCTAATTTTTGATTTGCCATTAGCTTGCCGGTTGTAGTATTATAGATATACGAAGGGGTTGAAATGTAAATATTCAAATAAGGGGTTTAACGTATGGAAAAAATTCGTTTTATCCACACAGCGGACATCCATTTAGGAAGTTTTTTACATATCGGTGGAGAAATTCCAAATCATATTCAAAAAATTGTTCGAACAGCAACCATGGATGCCTTTCGGCGCATTTGTGATGTTGCTATCGAGTATAACGTAGATTTCATAGCAATATCAGGGGATTTATACGACCGGGAGGCTAAATCAGTATCAGCTTTACGGTTTTTTGTAGAAGAATGTAGCAGGTTAAACACAGCAGGTATACCGGTATTTGTAATTGCTGGAAATCACGATCCTCTCAGAGAGCAGCCCGACCTGTTTGAAATGCCTCCATAGGTAAAAGT
>CALGOY010000229.1 GCA_937960725.1 uncultured Bacillota bacterium | reverse complement strand
TGCCCTAAAGATTGTTGTAAAAAGAATGCCTGTAATAGGAGATAGATTAGTTAAAGAGGAGTTTTCCACCCCCAGTATATCTATAGTATGGAAGCTTAGAATGCCCAGAACCTTGATGGCTGCAATAGTGGGAGCAGCTTTGGCTTTTTCAGGGGCAACCTACCAGGGTCTTCTTAAAAATCCGATGGCAGAGTCCTATGTATTGGGGGTATCATCGGGGGCAGCCCTAGGGGCTAGCTTAAGCATAGTGTTAGGGATTTCAAGGATGCTAGGCTTTAGCGGAACAGCTTTAGTGTCTTTCATAGGAGCTGTAGCCACAACCTTTTTAGTATATGGGTTAGCTAGGAGGGGAGGAAGGGTATCCATGACTACCCTCCTATTGGCGGGGATTGCTGTGAATTTTTTGCTATCGGCGTTTAATTCCCTCCTCCTTATATTCAATAACGAGAATATGGAGCGGGTTGTACTTTGGACCATGGGCAGCCTATCTGGCGCCAACTGGACTAAGGTTGCTATTGCATTTTTTGGAAGTATTATTGGAATGATTTTGACTTCCTTTTTTTCTAAAGATCTTAATTTATTGCTTATGGGAGAAGAAGATGCCAAGCATCTGGGTGTAGATGTGGAGAAAACTAAAAAAATACTGCTGGCCTTATCGTCTTTTATCGCAGCTATGGCTGTATCGGTAAGCGGGGTAATTGGCTTTGTCGGTATGATAGTCCCCCATGCGGTGCGGCTGATAACGGGGCCAGACCATCGGATCGTTTTACCTTATTCTGCAGTGCTGGGCGGGATTTTTTTGATAGTGGCCGATGTGCTGGCGAGAACTTTGGCAAGTCCTATGGAGATTCCTGTAGGGGCTATAACGGCGGTCACAGGGGCTCCCTTTTTTCTTTATCTGTTAGTGAAAGAAAGGAGAAGGAGTCTAGTTTAAAAGGGAGATTTTTGAAAGGGTGCAGTTGTAGAAGTAATTAGCTATTAGGTAAGAAGCTTGTAGGCTGTGATGGGGGGATATGTATGGAAGCTAGCGGTAGTAAAAGGGTTATAGATATCCGGAACTTAGATTACACCGTTGGATGTAGTCATATTCTTGAAGATATAAATATATCATTTGAAAGAGGTAAATTTATTGGGATTATCGGGCCCAACGGATCTGGTAAAACCACCCTGCTTCGACATATATCGGCATGGCTCAAGCCTAAGAAGAATTCCGTGATTATAAACGGAAAAGATGTGCTTTCCTTTTCCGACAAGGAGCTGGCCCGCCAGATGGCCTTGGTTGCCCAAAGCAGCAGGGTTGAATTTGAATTTACTGCTATGGATGTAGTGCTGATGGGAAGGAGTCCGTATATTTCAAGATTTGAGGATGAGGGGGAGGAAGATCTAAGGATTGCCCGAGAGGCTATGGAAGCCACCCATACCTGGCATCTGAAGGATAGGACTGCTAACTCTTTAAGCGGGGGCGAGCTTCAGCGGGTGATGGTGGCGAGGGCTTTAGCCCAGGATACCGATATATTGCTGATGGATGAACCCATATCCCATCTTGATATTCAGCATCAGATACAGATATTAGATTTGGCTAGGAAGCTCCAAAGGGAAAAAGGGTTGACGATAGTCATAGTCCTCCATGATTTAAATCTAGCTGCCCAATACTGCGATGAACTTATACTACTTCATAATGGCACGATATACTGTTCAGGTCCTGTAGATAAGGTATTGAATGAGGAAAATATCCGGGAAGTTTACGGGGTTGATATTCATATTATGAAAAATCCCATAAACGGCTCTCCGCTTATAATTCCCATATCCCCCTTATGGAAGAAGGAGGATGCTTCAAATTAATTTCCAATTTTGGTATAGACACAACTTGTAGTATATGATATAATGACAATACACATTATATTGTAGCAAAAGGATAAAAATGGGACAGAGGTTGAGACTTCTCGTCCCATTATTTATCGTGTAAATAGAGAGTTAAGGGGGATGAAGATTTGGTTAAAACTATATTAAAGCGGGATGGAAGGCTGGAGAAATTCCATAGGGAGAAGATTACTTGGGCTATATTTAAGGCAGCCGCTGCTTGTGGTGGGGATGATTTTGAGCTGGCAGAGCGGCTTACAGATCAAGTTGTGGAGCTAATCAATCAGAAATATAAAAACTCCATTCCCGATGTGGAAGGGGTACAGGATATTGTTGAGAAAGTCCTGATAGAGAACGGCCATGCCCAAACTGCTAAAGCTTACATACTTTATCGCGATAAAAGAAAGAGAACTAGAGAACTTAATGCCCTTATAGGGGCTACGATTGAGATGTTTTCTGATTATCTGAAGGATAGGGACTGGCAAATAAAGGAGAATGCTAATACTCAAAAGAGTGTTAACGGGCTTAACAACTATGTGCGGGAAGTTTTTACTAAGAAATATTGGCTTTACGAAGTGTATCCGAGGGAAGTTAGGGAGGCTCACGAAAACGGAGATTTTCATATCCATGATCTGGGATTTTTTGGGCCATACTGTGCTGGCTGGGATCTAAGGCAGCTTTTGATGGATGGATTTGGAGGAGTTCCTGGCAAGGTGGAAAGCCGTCCAGCTAAACATCTTAGATCTTTTCTGGGACAGATTGTAAACTCTACTTTTACTACCCAGGGGGAGACTGCAGGAGCCCAGGCCTGGTCCAGTTTTGACACCTACTGTGCTCCCTTTATACGGTATGATAACATGAGCTATGAGCAAGTGAAGCAGTGCTTGCAGGAATTTATATTCAACATAAATGTTCCAACTCGGGTAGGATTTCAGTGCCCTTTTTCCAATCTGACCTTTGATATTACGGTACCCTCCACCTTGAAGGATGAGCCGGTTATTATCGGAGGGCAGCTGATGGAGGAGACTTATGGAGATTTCCAGAAGGAAATGGATATGTTTAACCGGGCTTTTTGCGAAGTTATGTTAGAAGGGGATGCAAAGGGGCGGGTATTTACATTCCCTATTCCAACCATAAACATTACTAAGGATTTTGATTGGGATAATCCGGTAGTCGATGCATTTATGGAGATTACCTGTAAATATGGGATACCCTACTTTGCCAACTATATAAATTCAGACCTATCCCCAGAGGATGCAGTATCCATGTGCTGCCGCCTGCGCATTGATACAACGGAGCTGAGGAAGAGAGGGGGAGGATTGTTTGGAAGCAATCCAATGACAGGCTCCATCGGAGTAGTTACTATCAATTTGCCTAGAATAGGATATTTATCCTCCAGCCTCAGCGAGTTCAAAGCAAGGCTTTGGAGGCTAATGCACATTGCCAAGACCTCCTTGGAGATTAAGCGAAAGATTATAGAAGATCAATCTGAGAAGGGACTATATCCATATTCTACCCACTATCTGAGAAATATAAAGGAGAGAACGGGACAGTATTGGTACAATCATTTTAATACCATAGGGATTGTGGGAATGAATGAAGCCCTGCTGAATTTTATGGGCAAGGATTTGACAACTCCTGAGGGACAGGAGCTTGCCATAGAGATTCTCAACTACATGAGGGAGGTTCTAGTCGAAATCCAGAAGGAGACGGGGCATTTTTACAATCTAGAGGCAACTCCTGCGGAAGGCACAGCATACAGGTTGGCCAAGATAGATAAGGAGAAATACCCAGATATAATTACATCTGGGGGAGATGTTCCCTATTACACTAATTCCAGCCAGCTACCTGTAGGATATACCGACGATATCTTCGAGATGTTAGAGCTGCAGGATGAATTACAATCCCTATACACCGGCGGTACGGTGCAGCACTTGTATCTGGGAGAGAGCATCGAGGATACCCAGGTTTGTAAGAATCTTATTAGAAAGATTTTTACCAATTATAAGATGCCCTATATATCTATAACTCCTACCTTTAGCATTTGTAGCGATCACGGCTATATCCGAGGGGAGCATTTTAGCTGTCCCCACTGCGGAAAGGAGACCGAGGTATGGTCCCGGGTTGTAGGCTATCTGAGGCCGGTTTCTAATTACAACGACGGGAAAAAGCAGGAGTACTTTGATAGGGTTAAGTTTAAGATTAAGCCAGAGGATTGCTTGGAAGAGGTTGCACTATGAGAATAGCAGGTTTACAAAAAAATTCTTTTA
>CALGOY010000228.1 GCA_937960725.1 uncultured Bacillota bacterium | reverse complement strand
TTTTGGAATACCTTTGAAAAATTCACCCATAATACATCCTCCCATCTAATTTTATTATATTTTAAAAATTGATTTTATCCGGATGTGGAAGAAAACGGTGATCCCTGTTGAGATCATCTATCTGCTTCATCTCTTCAGCAGATAATTCAAAATCAAAGATATCGGCATTTTGAATTATGCGGTCTCTATTGATCGACTTGGGTATTATAACAACCTCATTCTGCAGATGCCAACGCAACACTACTTGAGCAGCAGTTTTCCCATACTTTTTGCCTATCTCTTCTAAAAGAGGAATCTCCTTAAATTTTCCTCGCATAAGCGGGCTGTAAGCCTCTACCTGGATATTGCGTTCCTTGCAGTATTGTATAAGGGATTTCTGAGTAAGCCATGGATGGAGTTCCACTTGGTTGACCATGGGTACAACTCCGGTCTCTGAGATTATATCCTCTAGATGATGGGGAAGGAAATTGCTCACTCCTATAGCCCTAACTAATCCATCGTTATACAATTTAATTAGAGCTCGCCAGCTGTCTACATATTTTCCCTTTACCGGCCAATGGATTAGATAGAGATCTATATAATCAAGTCCGAGCCTTCTCCTGCTTTCATCAAAAGCTTTCAGAGCAGAGTCATAACCTTGATCTCCATTCCAAAGTTTAGTGGTTATAAATAATTCTTCTCTAGGTACGCCGCTCTCCTTTATAGCCTGGCCTACCCCTTCCTCATTTTTATATGCAGCAGCAGTGTCTATAGATCGGTATCCTGCCTCTATCGCCCATTTAACGGCATTTATAACTTCCTCCCCGTCTTTCACCTGCCACACACCTAGGCCCAACCAAGGCATCTTGACTCCATTGCTAAGCACTGCACAATCATTAATACTTTTAATCAATATGTATCCCTCCCAATATAGCTCTGAAATTTCCCGACGCTAGTATTTGCATATAATGCTAATAATATTTACTAGTTATATATGCTGCCGCTTCTTCCAGCAAACCTAAGTCATCCAACAGCTGCATTATTCCATAACGCTTACGAATCTCCTTGCTTACCATCAAACAGTCCTTAAACAGCTGCCTATCAAGCCCCAATTCTCTGGGACTGCATACAGCACCCGTATCTTTTAGTATGCGGGTTAATTGATCAGCAGTAGGGAGTTTTTCATAGCATTCCTTCTTTAAATCATCCCATTTTTCAGCTATAAGATCCATCCTCTCCTGGCGTTTCTCAGGATCTATAATTAACTCCCCTTCTTGGAAGTTCAAAATC
>CALGOY010000227.1 GCA_937960725.1 uncultured Bacillota bacterium | reverse complement strand
TATATTTATAGATAAGATATAGACTTGCGGCAAATAGCAGGATTGCTTTGATGTTAAATAGTTCAAGAATATTTTGAGAAGCCATATATTGATTGATATTAAACAGCGCCACTTTTGCCACCTCAAACCCAGCTGCGCCAATAAGGCCTACTACTGCAGGCCTTAGCCCATAAAAGCCTGCCCTAACTATAGGCTGTTCGTGAAACTTCATGAAATAGTGGGCTATTAGTACTATAATTATTAAAGATGGGGTAACAATTCCTGCCGTAGCGATAATACCGCCTAAAACACCGCCCACGTTATAGCCGGTAAAAGTGGCCGTATTTATTCCGATGGGGCCTGGGGTAGATTCGGATATTGCAATCATGTCTAGTAGCTGTTCGGAAGTAATCCACTGATATTTATCGCTCAATTCTTGAAGGAAAGGAAAGGTAGCCATTCCGCCTCCTATGGCGAACAGGCCTATTTTAAAGAATTCCCAAAATATTTTTATGTAAATCATTGTGCATCCATCCTTCTATGTTTAATAATAATTCCTAAAGCAGCTGAAGCTATAATAATGACTATTGGTGAAATATCCAGGAATACAATTGCCAAAAATGAGATGGCAAACACTATTATACCTACCCAATCTTTAACGGATTTCTTCCACAGCTTTATAATTGCATCTGTAATCAAAGCTACTACTACAACCCGGATTCCACCAAAGGCATGGTTTACGATAGCGAATTTTTGAAAATCAACAAAGAATGCAGCAATTGTTGTGATAATGACAAGCGATGGAAATACTATTCCGAAAGTGGCGAATATAACTCCCGGTATTCCCTTTTGTTTATATCCAATAAATGTAGCCGTATTAACAGCGATAATGCCGGGAGTACATTGTCCTATAGCATAATAGTCCACCAATTCCTCATCTGTAGCCCAGCCCCTTTTGTCCACTATTTCTTTCTGTAGGAGGGGAAGCATGGCATAACCGCCTCCAAAGGTAAAGGCTCCTATCCGGGCGAATACGAGAAATAACTCTAAAAGTTTTTTCATGATGTTCACCTCATATTAAGTTTTTCAAAGCCTAACGACGATTATACCAGATAATGTGGTAACAGGAAAGGGCAATATAGGAAATAAGATTCCAAAGTAAGTGTGTGTTGAAGAATATAATAAAAGCATATAAAATATAATTGTAAGTTATAAGCCAGGCATAATGACAAGGTATAAACAATATAAACAAGCTCAAATTTTGAGAAGAAAAGAGGATATCATATGATGAAAACATCATTTAAAAAAGCAAAGCCAATCTGGATTAAAGATAAGCAAAATGAAATGCATATACGGGCTATTTTTAGAACTTCCGTAGGTTTAGAAAATGATCGAGAGACATGGGTTAAAATTGCCACATCCGGTATTTACAACCTGTACATAAATGGAGCATTCGTTTCCTATGGCCCTGCCCGGGCGGGCAAAGGGCATTTTAGAATGGACTGTATAGATATTACTCCTTATGTTAAAAAGGGCCAAAACCTGGTGGTTATCGAAGTGGCTGGCTATAATGTCAACAGCTATTATATTATGAACCAGCCTTCCTTTCTTCAGGCGGAAATTGTAGAAGGGGACAGGGTGGTTAGCTATACCGGGGATGATTTGTTTGAAGGAGCGATCAATCCTTATCTAATCCGAAAGGTGCAGCGCTACAGCTTTCAAAGGCCAATGATAGAGGCCTATAATCTAGAAGAAGGCTATGAGCAAATTTACACAGACCTTTCTAGGGATATCAATCCAGAGGAGCTGGAAATTCAGGAGGATAAAACGATAATTGAGCGCTATGCTCCTTATCCCCAATACGAAGTGATTGAAGCGAAAGCTATATCCAGCGGCTCTGTGGATACCGATTACCCACCAGAGAATATACATCAGGACCGCTCGTATAAAGATGTTGGACCTACAATTTTAGGCTTCAAGCCAGAGGAGTTGGAATTTAGCATAACCGATTAAATTTTTTGAAGTATACACCTTCAAATACTTCAAGATAATTGCTGTAGGGGGCAGCTATATAGTAAACAATCTTAAATTGATTGAATATAAGTATCCTCCTGTGGACTTTTCCCTTCCTATTGTGGAAAAAGACCCGGAGCTTAAGCTGATATTTGGGGCTGCTTTAGAAACTTATAGACAAAACGCTGTTGATATATTTATGGACTGTCCCTCTAGGGAAAGGGCGGGCTGGCTCTGTGACAGCTTCTTTACCGCAAGGGTGGAGAAATTACTTACCGGAAAGAGCCTTATAGAAAAATCTTTCCTTGAAAATTTCCTCCATGAGGATAAATATGAGCATTTGCCAGAGGGGATGCTGCCAATGTGCTATCCCGCCGACCACTATAAGGTTGGATTTTTGTAGAATGGTCAAAGGCTAACGAGCTTGTTCAGGATGTTAAATATCCCACCAATATGCTGTATAGCGCCACTTTAGCCTGTGCAGGCAGGCTATATAAAGATGAGGTCCTGCTTAGGAAATCGGAGAGGGTTAAAGAAGCTATACTGGCCCAGTCCTTCAACGGAAAGTTCTTTACCGATAACGCTGTGCGAAAAGATGGCGTTCTGGTAAACACAGGGGAGATGACGGAAGTATGCCAATACTATGCCTTTTTCTTCAACATTGCTACCCCAGAGACCCACGGGGAGCTGTTTGATATTTTGATTAATGACTTCGGGCCGGATAGGAAAGATAACAACAAATATCCCGAGGTTCACTTTGCCAATGCATTTATCGGAAACTATCTAAGGCTGGACGTGATGATGAGATATAGTTATAAGCAGCAAGTGCTAGATAACATTCGAGGCTATTTCTTCTACATGGCAGAGAAAACTGGGACCCTCTGGGAGAATATAGGGGACTATGCAAGTTGCAACCACGGTTTTGCCTCCCATGTAATCTACTGGCTAGCCAAAATATAGAAGCACTATAGATTATGTACGATTGACAAATATTTTGCTTACGTATACAATTAGTTTGATATGAAATAATTCTTTATGAAAGCTTCAATAAGAGAAAAGAAATATGAATTGGATGGGAAAGCCATGAAAAAGATAGGTTACTTAGGTCCAGAGGGGACTTTCACCCATCAGGCAGCTATGGAATATGGTAAAGGACAGCCATATTTATATGTACAATGTTCTAGCATACCAGAGCTGATATATAAGGCAGATTCGGGGGAGCTGGATGAGGCGGTAGTTCCTGCGGAGAATGCACTGGAAGGTACTGTAAATATAACTATGGATATGCTGGTTCACGAGGTGGATTTAAAAATATCGGGGGAGCTTATACTCCCTATTTTTCACCATCTTATGGCGCGGCCGGGATTGAAAATTGAAGACCTTCGTGAAATCCTTTCCCATCCCCAGGCCTTAGCTCAATGTAGGAAATTTTTAAATAGCCGGCTAAGGGGAATTCCCACGAGGGCGGTAGCCAGTACAGCGGCTGCAGCTAAGATGGCATCTGAGCCCTCCTCCTATTACGGTGCCATTGGAAATATTGAGGCAGCTTCCCTGTATGGACTTCAGATACTTGAAGAAGAGATCCAGGACAATGACGCAAACAGTACCCGTTTTATTATTTTATCTAAACGGGATAGGGATATGACGGGCAACGATAAAACTTCTATTGCTTTTACCGTAGATCATAAGCCTGGGGGTCTATATCGGGCGCTGAAGAGTTTTGCCGACAATAATATTAATTTAACTAAGATCGAATCCAGGCCCATGAAGACTTTGCTAGGACAGTACCTTTTCCTGATAGACTTTGAAGGACATCGCCAAGAAGATAAAATACGGGCTGTACTGGAAGAATTATCTTCTAACAGCAAGTATTATAAACTGCTAGGTTCCTACCCCAAGTTCTGTAGTTCTGCCGTGGAG